>NYZC01000153.1 GCA_002686995.1 Phycisphaeraceae bacterium
CCGCGCCCCTCGACCCCAGACCCTTCCTTATGACGGCGCCGGTTATAATCGGTCTCGCGATACTTCCCTTCTCGAGGAGATCGACCGTGACCATGGCAGAAACGTCAGCGAATCATCGCGCATCCAGCGCTAAGGGCGCGGATCGTGATCGGACTGTCCGACTGACGATGGCGCAGGCGATCGTGCGCTTCCTCGGCGCGCAGCACAGCGAGCGCGACGGCCGGACGCAGCGCCTCGTGCCCGCGATATTCGGCATCTACGGGCACGGAAACGTGGCCGGCCTCGGCCAGGCGCTCGAGTCCGGCGGCGCCGATCTTCCTTATCACCAGCCGTGCAACGAGCAGGGCATGGTGCACATGGCCAGCGGGCTGGCCAAGGCGACGTACCGCAAGCAGACGTTGGCGTGCGCGGCGTCGATCGGGCCCGGCTCGACGAACATGCTCACCGGCGCCGCGACCGCGGCGCTCAATCGCCTGCCGGTGCTGCTGCTGCCCGCCGATTACTACGCGACGCGGCACCAGGGGCCGGTGCTGCAGCAGCTCGAGCATCCCGTCTCCGCCGATGTCAGCGTCAACGACGCGTTCAGGCCGCTCAGTCGCTTCTTCGATCGGTTGTCGCGTCCCGAGCAGGCCCTGACGGCCCTGCCCGAGGCGATGCGCGTGCTCACCGATCCCGCGGAGACGGGCGTCGTGACCCTGGCGCTGCCTCAGGATGTGCAGTCGCACGCATATGACTACCCGTTGTCGCTGTTCGAGCGGCGGGAATGGCGCATCGAGCGCCGCCTGCCGCACCCGCAGCGGATCGACGAGGCGGTGGCGATGCTGAAGGCAGCGCGTCGACCGATGATCATCGCGGGCGGCGGCGTGCTCTACTCCGAGGCATGGGCGGAGCTTCAGGCATTCGCCGAGACCTTCGGCATTCCGGTGAGCGAGACTTCGGCGGGCAAGGGCGCGATGTGCATGCCGTCGCCGTTGGCGCTGGGCGGCCAGGGCGTCACCGGCACGAGCACCGCCGGCTCCATCTGTGCCGAGAGCGACCTGGTCCTCGCGATCGGCACCCGGCTCACCGATTTCACCACCGGCTCGCAGTCGTGCTTCAACCACCCGGACGTCCGGTTCATCGGCATCAACGTCACGGGTCATGACGCTTTCAAGAATGGCGCGCTGCCGGTGCTTGCCGACGCGCGGGAGGCGATCACGGCGCTGCACAAGGCGGCGGCGGCGGCAGGCGTCGTCGTCGATCCGGAATACGCGGCGCGCATCGACCAGGCCCGGGCGGCGTGGGCGGACCGGCTCGAGAAGGACGTGTATCCCGAGGTGCCCGGCGAGCTGATGAACCAGTCGCAGCTCGTCAGGGCCGTCAACGAGGCCGCGCGACCGGGAGACGCCATCATCGCCGCCGCGGGCAGCCCGCCCGGCGATCTGCTTTCACTGTGGGACGCGACGGACAACCGGCAGTGCCACCTCGAGTTCGGCAACTCGTGCATGGGCTACGAGATCCCCGCGGCCGTCGGCGTGCGCATGAACCAGCCTGAAGGCGAGGTGTACGTCTATCTCGGCGACGGCGGTTACCTGATGAACCCGACGGAGCTGGTCACCTCGATCCAGGAAGGCCTGAAGATCACCATCGTGCTCTCGGAGAACCACGGTTTCCAGGTGATCCGCCGTCTCCAGATGGGGCGCGGCGGCCGCAGCTTCGGCAACGAATTCCGTCACCGCGACGCGGCCTCGAACCGACTCGAGGGCGCGTACCTCGAGATCGACTTCGCGAAGAATGCCGAGGCGTTCGGCGCGCGGGCGTGGCGGGCCGACACGCCTGCGGCGCTCGCGAAGGCGCTCGACGAGGCCCGAGACGAGCCGCGATCCTGCGTCATCGTCGTCGAGACGGAGAAGCAGAAGTGGACGCCGGACGCCGGTGTGTGGTGGGACGTCGCGCCGGCGGAGGTCTCGGACGACGAGGTGACGAGAGGGATGCGCGACGAGTACGTCCGCGATCGGAAGCGGCTGCAGCGATTCTATTATTGATCCGATGACATCTGCTGACGCACCGCAGGCATCCTTGATCGAGTCCGACGGCGACGCCGCGTCCGGTCCGGAGGTGGTCTACGACGCCGCAGTGCTGCGGCGTCAGGTCCAGCGGCTCCGCCGGTACCTCGACCGGGCCTATCCCGATAGTCATGTCTTCTACGCGCTGAAGGCGTGCTATCTCGCACCGGTCGTCAGGCGACTGGTCGACCTCGGGTGCGGCCTGGAGATCATGTCGAGCGGTGAGCGGGCCGTCGCGGCCGCGCTGGGCGTCGAAGGCGAGCGGATCGTCTGGAATGGACCCGCGCTCGACGTCACGACCCTCGAGCGCATCGTCGATCGGGGCGAATGGGTCAACGTCGATTCGAGGAGCGTTTTCGATCGCCTCGTTCACATCGCCCGGGCGCGCGGGCGTACCGTCGAGGCCGGCGTGCGCCTGAACCTCTCGGGGGAAGGCAAGCTCGGCGTCGCGCCCGACGAAATCGGCGCGTGTCTCGACGAGCCGTCGGTCTCGATCGTCGGGGTGCATTTTCATCACGGGGCGGCAGGCCACGACGTGGACGACTGGGTGGACGGGCGCCTCCGGATGCTTGACGTCGCGATGCGCTGGGAGCGCGAGGCGGGCGTGACGCTGCGCTACGTCGATCTCGGCGGCGGACTTCAGGCGCGGATCGAACTCGGCGAGCAGCTTGATCCGATCATCGAGCGTCTCTGGGACCTGCGCTCGGTGCCGCGGCTGTTCGTCGAACCGGGCGCTTTCCTGGTCGGGCCGGCCGCGACCGCCACGACGCGCGTGGTGACGATCAAGACCGTCGGCGGTCGGCGCTGGGCGATCACCGACCTGGGCGCGAGCTTCCTGGTCCCGCTGGATCGGGCGCGGTTCGAGGTCGAATCGGCGCGGCAGAACGAGCCGGGCTCCGTCAGCGTGGCCGGCCCGTTCTGCTACGAGGCCGACGTCATCGCGCGCGATCGATCGCTCGATATCCAGGAGGGCGACCGGCTGACGATCCATGACTGCGGCGCCTACACCGCGAGCATGATGAGCGGCTTCGGCGCCGTTCCGCCGCGGTTGCGGTGGCGATCCGTACGCGGCGTCGAGCCGATCGGCGCGGCGGATCCCGCGCGTCACTGGATGGCGGCGCAGGGTTATGAGCCGGACTGCTCGGGCCCTTGACGGCGAACCGCGTGGCGTTATCTCGCGGGTGTGCGGCAAGGGTTTGCGATGCGGCCGGAGGCCCGTCCTGGATCTCACGGTCTGCCTCGGCCGCGGCACTTGAACTGCCGACGCGCGCCGCCTAGCATCTGCTCCGGACCTGATATTTTCCACGCAAATCATCGCGGAACTGACCCCATGGCCCAGGAAGCGAGCGAGTCGTTCGTCCTCATTCCCGGCCGGACGAGCCGGCAGGGGACGGCGCTGAACGAGGGCAAGGAAACCGACAGCTACGTCGAAGAGACGCAGACGCTGCGGATGTCGGCCACCGACATCGACCGGCTGCAGCTCGCCGACGGCCAGCACGTGCGGATCACCAGCACGCACGGCTCGGTCGACCTTCCGTGCCGCGCCGGGCGCAAGGACGAGCTTCCCGACGGCGTCCTGTTCGTCGCATACGGGCCGGCGTCGAGCCTGCTCATGGGGGGAGACACGCACGGTTCGGGGATGCCGGACAGCAAGGGGCTCGACGTGACCGTCGAGCCGCTCGAGCAGGTCGACGGCCCTGCGGCCAAGGAGAAGAAGGCGAAGGCCGGCGGCGGCAAGGACGGCGAGGCCGCCGAGACGAAGGTCGTCGAGAACGCCACGTGCACCTTCTGCGGCTGCGTGTGCGACGACATGGTGCTCACCGTCGAGGACAACCACATCACCAAGGCGAAGAACGCCTGCGTGCTCGGCAAGGCCTGGTTCCTGAACCACCACGTCGAGCAGCAGCCGGTGGCGACGATCGACGGGCGCGTAGCGTCTCTGGACGATGCGGTCGAGCGCGCCGCCGAAATCCTGTGCGACGCGCGGTACCCGATCGTCTACGGCCTCTCGGATTCGACGTGCGAGGCGCAGCGCGTGGCGGTCGCGGTCGCGGACCGGGTCGGGGCGTGCGTCGACACGACGACGTCCGTCTGCCACGGCCCGTCGGGCATGGCGTTCCAGGGCGTCGGCGAGACCACCTGCTCTCTCGGCGAGGTGAAGAACCGCGCCGACCTGATCATTTTCTGGGGCTCGAACCCGGCCGATTCGCACCCGCGTCACATGGCCAAGTATTCGATCATGCCCAAGGGGCGCTTCGTGCCGAACGGGCGCAAGGACCGAACGGTCGTGCTCGTCGACGTGCGCAAGACCAAGAGCGCGGCGGCCGCCGACATCTTCGTGCGGATCAAGCCGCGCAAGGACTTCGAGGTGCTCTGGGCGCTGCGGGCGCTGGTCAAGGGCGCGTCGATCGACGTGGTGCGATTCGAGGAGGACACCGGCGTGCCCGTTGACGTCCTCGAGGATCTCGCCGAGCGGATGAAGTCGTGCAGGTTCGGCGTCCTGTTCTTCGGGATGGGGCTGACGATGACCCGGGGCAAGCATCTCAACGCCGAGGCGGCCCTGGCGCTGGCTCGTGACCTGAACAACCACACGCGTTTCTACGCCAAGCCGATGCGCGGCCATGGCAACGTCACGGGCGCGGACAACGTCGTGGCCTGGTCGACCGGGTATTCGTTCGGCGTCTCCCTGGGACGCGGCTATCCACGTTTCAACCCCGGCGAGTTCACGACGGTCGACACGCTCTGCCGCGGCGAGGCCGACGCTGCGATGATCATCGCTTCCGATCCAATGGCCAATTTTCCGGATCCGGCCCGGGAGCACCTGAAGCGGATTCCTTCCATCGTGCTCGATCCCAAGCGCAGCCTGACGGCGCAGCACGCGACCGTGCATTTCACGACGGCGACCTACGGCATCAACACGCCCGGCACCGTCTACCGGATGGACGACGTGCCGATTCCCCTGCGACCCGCGTTCGAATCGCCCTATCCGAGCGACGAGAAGGTGCTCCGGTTGCTCGACGAAGCGGTCGCGAAGCGCATGGCCGCGCTCAGCGAGGCGGGATAGCCGTCGACGATCGCGGCCGCGCCGTCCCCCCCCCCTTTTTTCTCCGGCCGCGCCATGCGGCAACGGGGTCTCGCTAGAATCTGACCCGGCGGACACGCCCTCCATCGAAGAGTTGCCGATGTCGATATGGAAAATCCAAGGCGGAACGGTCTACGACCCGAAGCACGGGGTGGACGGCGAGGTCCGCGACCTCTGGATCGACGGCGCGCGGATCGTCGCGCCACCTGACGACCCGGGGGCGCGGCCGCAGCGCACGCTCGACGCGCGCGGCTACGTCATCATGCCCGGCGGCGTCGACATGCACTGCCACATCGCCGGGCCGAAGGTGAACGTAGCCCGGAAGATGCGTCCCGAGGACAAGCGGCATGCGCCGGTCGTCCACCGGACGGCGCATACCCGGTCGGGCACCTGCGGCAGCGTGCCGAGCACCTTCGCAACGGGGTATCTCTACACCGGCATGGGCTACACGACGGCGTTCGACGCGGCCATTCCGCCGCTGTTCGCCCGCCATGCCCATGAGGAGCTGCACGACACGCCCGTGATCGACAAGGGCATGTACGTGCTCGTGGGCAACAACCACTACTGCATGCAGCAGATCCACGACGGCGAGCCGGGTCGGCTGCGCGCCTACCTGTCGTGGCTGCTCGGATCGACCCGGGCCTACGCGCTCAAGCTGGTCAATCCGGGCGGCGTCGAGCAGTGGAAGCAGGGGAACGAGAACGTCCACACCATCGACGACGCGGTCGATGGCTTCGACGTCACGCCGCGGCAGATTCTTCACCAGATCGGCCGGACGGCCCAGGAGATGGGGCTGCCGCACGCCGTGCACGTTCACTGCAACAACCTCGGCATTCCCGGCAACTGGCAGACGACGCTGCAGACGATGGAGGCGTTCGAGGGCCACCGGGCGCACGTGACGCACATCCAGTTCCACAGCTACGGCGGCGAGCCGAACGAGACGGCGCAGTTCGGCTCGCAGGTGCGACCGCTCGCGGATTACGTGAACGCGCACTCGAACGTAACCGTCGACGTCGGTCAGGTGCTCTTCGGCGACACGACGTCGCTGACCGGGGACGGGCCGCTCGGCTACTACCTGCATCGCGTGACCGGCAACAAGTGGTTCAGCGGCGACAGCGAGATGGAGGAAGGCTGCGGCATCGTGCCGATCACCTACAAGGACTCGAGCTTCGTCCACGCGATGCAGTGGGCGATCGGCCTGGAATGGTTCCTGTCCGTGGACGATCCGTGGCGCGTCGTGCTGAGCACCGATCACCCGAACGGCGGCCACTTCCAGGCCTACCCGGAGGTCGTCAGCCTGCTGATGAGCAGCAACCGCCGCCGCGAGCTTCTGGAGCAGGTGCATCCGCGCGTCGCACGGCTCAGCCCGCTGCGCGACATGGACCGCGAGTACTCGCTCTACGAGATCGCCATCATCACGCGGGCGGGTCCGGCGCGCATCCTCGGCCTCGAGAGCAAGGGGCATCTCGGTCCGGGCGCCGACGCCGACATCACGCTCTACCAGCCGGACGACGACCGCCAGCGGATGTTCCAGTTTCCGCGCTACGTGATCAAGTCGGGCCGGATGGTCATCGACGACGGCGAGCTTCGGGATTCGCCGCTCGGCCGGACGTTCCACGTCGATCCGGACTACGACGGCGAAGCGCTCGACGACATTCAGAAGTGGTTCGAGCAGCACTACACGATCCAGTTCGCGAACTACCCGGTGGGCGCGGAGGTCGTCCCGCATGCGCAGACCGTCGTCTGCAGGGGAGCGCGTGGCGAGTAGGGGTGCGGAGGCGCCGAGATGTCGGAAAGACCGCGCGAACATCCGTGTCCATCCGTGTCCATCCGTGGCTCTCTCCCCGGTGCTCCAACCTGCCGGCGCTCTCGATGAACATCGGCGTTGAGATCGGAGCCACGAAGCTGCTGGCCGTGCTCGGTGACGGCTGCGGGCGGATCGAGCGCGAAGTGCGCGAGACCGCCGATCACGAGGGCGGCGCGGAGGCCATTCGTGATCAGCTGCGCGCGATGGTTCGGAGCCTGACGCGGACGGCCGAAGTCGAGGCGATCGGGGTCGGCTTCGGCGGGCCCGTGGACGAGGCGACGGGCATCGTGGTGACGAGCCACCAGGTCGCGGGGTGGGACGGCTTTCCGCTTGCGGACTGGTTTTGCGACGAGTTCGGCATGCCCTGCCGTCTCGGCAACGACACCGACGTGGCCTGCGTCGGCGAGTCCGCGGCCGGCGCCGGACGCGGATGCCGTTGCGTCTTCTACACGAACATCGGAAGCGGCATCGGGGGCGCGCTGGTGCGGGAGGGCGAGCTTTACCGCGGCCCGCGCGGCGCCATGGAGTTCGGTCACACCTGGATTTACTCGGTGCTGGATCGCCGCTGGGATCACGTCGAGTACCTCTGCTCGGGCTGGGCGATCGGCAGGCGCGCGGCCGGGATGGCGGCGGGCGAGACGAGCGGCATTCTGCACGACCTGTGCGAAGCAGACACGCAGCGCATCGATGCGCCGATGGTGCTGGAAGCATGGCGGCGCGGCGATCCGTGCGCGACCACGCTGATGGACGACGTACTCGACGCGCTGTGTCACGCGCTGTGCAATGTCGTGTCGATGCTGAACCCGGACGTCATCGTGATTGGCGGCGGGCTGGCGCAGGCGGGTGATTTGTTCCTCGATGCCGTGCGCGGCGTCGTCGATCGCGAAGTGTTCGTGCCGTTCAAGGACAACTTCAGGATCGTGCCCGCGGCGCTGGGGGAAAAGGCGGTGCCGGTGGGAGCGCTGATTCTGGCGGAGTGTGGGGCATAGGGTATGGGGTATGGGGCGTTGGGTCTTGGGGCCACCCCCCGGCTGACGCCAGGGGTTCGCCAGCGCATGGCGCGCGGCATATCCCTGGCGAACCGCGCGGCGTAAGCCCGCGGGTCGAACGCCATGGCGGCCTGATGCCGCTTCGAACTCCAACACCCGACCCTCGCCCTGCGACCCTAGATCCCGGAATCCCCTCTGACCCGCACCACCGTTCTCCCCGTGCTTCTGCCCGCAAGCATTTCGTCGACGCGCGCGCTCACCTGATCCAGATCGATCTCCCGCGTGATGTGCTCGAGATCGCGCAGCCGCCAATCGCCGGATAGGAGATCCCACAGGCGCCGGCGCAGCGGCATCGCACAGTCCGCCGACGCGATGCCGATCAGGCTGACCTGCCGGAGGATGAACGGGTAGACGTTCGTATGCAGGTCGGGTGACATTGCCATGCCGCAGGCCGCGACCGCACCGCCCGGACGGATGGAGCGCAGCACCGTGTCGAGCACGTCGCCGCCCACGGTGTCAACGGCACCCTGCCATCGGCCTTTGAGCAGGGGTCGGTTCGCGTCGGCGAGCAGCGCTTCGCGGTCGAGGATGTCCGCGGCGCCGATCGACGCCAGCGCATCGTGCTGGTCGGACTTCCCGGTCAGGGCGGCGACCCGGTGACCCAGGTTCGAGAGCAGCGCGACCGCGAGGTTTCCGACGCCGCCGGTTGCGCCGGTGACCAGGACGTCGTCGCCGGCGGGATCGAGCGCGTGTGTGGCCAGGGCGTCGACCGACCACGCTGCCGTGAAGCCGGCGGTCCCCAGGACCATGCAATCCCGCAGGGACAGCCCGTCCGGCTTCGGCACGATCCATCCTGACGGGACCGCGATGTACTCCGCCAGTCCGCCGCTGGTGTTCATCCCCAGGTCGTAGCCCGTCACGATGACCGGGTCGCCCGGTTCGAACGTGCCGTCACTGCAGCGGGCGATCACGCCGGCCGCGTCGATGCCTGGCGTGTGTGGATACCGGCGCGTCACGCCGGCATGACCGGACGCGGACAGCGCGTCCTTGTAGTTCAGCGAGGAATAATGGACTTCGATCAGGGCGTCGGCTTCGGGGAGCGAGTCGAGTTCGCGCTGCGTGACCAGGCGCCGGAAGGCGCCTTCACCGTCCTGCTCGACCAGAAGTGCCCGAAAACGTGAGGGCAGCATGGTGAGAGTATAAGCGCCGCTGACAGTACAACCCTCGGTCGAAGCCGCGGGTCAGCGGATCAGGGGTGCATGACGGCTGACGCGGGCATGATTCAGATTGCTCCAGAGGATCGGGTGGCTGGGGTCGAGCGCAGCGAGCCCCCAGGCGGCGTGCCCGCGACAGCGGTCATGCACCCGCGACTCAATCGGTGGCGCGCCTGTGCGTCGGCCACGGTGGTCAAAAAAAAAAAGCCCTGGCCAGCGTTCGATAGTGGGTTCATCTATCGAACGCAGCCAGAGCATGGGTTGACACTCGGCCCCGGAATCGCCGAGCCAATCCGTGCAGATTTTTAGTGGACGCCGGGCGTCCCGGGCGCTTTACGATGATTGCTTCGTCGAAGCCCCGTCCGGAACGTCGAGCGGGAATCGAGCCAACAACCAGCCAGACTAATCAAGCGACTACAAGCGACTACAAGCAACTACAAGCGACTACAAGCAACTACAAGCGACTACAAGCAACTACAAGCAACTACAAGCAACTACAAGCAACTACAAGCAACTACAAGCAACTAAAAGCGCTTCCGTACCGTCGCGTCGCGCGGCCTCATGCCTGCGATGCCGTTCGTTGCATTCGAAAACAGAAACGAATTGCTACGAACTGCGATAAACCTCCGGTAATTCAGAACGAATTGGGTTGAGCAACCGGACGACGTTCCTGATTATCGGGAACGTTCAGGCGTTTTCTACAGGGAAACTTTCCCCATTTCACGCAACTTGCCACGGCGCGCGGTCGGATCGACCCGGAGGCATCGAATCGGCGATTCGGGTGGCGCTTCGCGTAGTAATCCCTTTTCGCATCCGGTAGACTACGCCGGCGCTGCGGAGAAGTCGGCCGGAATCCGGGCAGGGCAACGATCGTAAATGTCTGTTAATTAATGATTTGTATTCCCGGTCGGCGCGTTGGCGCCGATCGGAGCGAGGCTCGGGTTCGTTCCCATGCAGCACCAGGGCGTCGAAATCGAGGATACGTTCGCCGAGGCGTTTCCGATGGTCGGCGCGCGCGTCATCGTGACCGCCATATCACCGCAATGGGCGCGCACTGCCGCCGACATGGCGACCGGCTACGGCACGTCCGTGATCTCGTGCGACGCCGAGGCGGGCATCGAGTCCGACGTGTCCGCGGCGCAGACGCCCGACGGTCGGCCCGGCGTGAGCTTTCTCGTGTTCGGCTTCTCCCGGGAAGGTCTGGCCAAGGCGCTGGTGGGGCGGGTCGGCCAGTGCGTGATGACCTGTCCGACGACCTGCTGTTATGACGGTCTTACCGGGAGCGAGAAGAGGGTGAGGGTCGGCGGCGCGCTCCGCTATTTCGGCGATCGGTATCAGACCAGCAAGCTTCTCGAGGGTCGGCGCTACTGGCGCATGCCCGTGATGGACGGCGAGTTCGTCTGCGAGGACGAGTTCGGCACCGCGCGCGGCGTCGGTGGCGGCAACTTTCTCGTTCTCGGCCAAACGCAGGAGCAGACGCTCGCGGCGGCCGAGCGCGCGGTCGCCGCTATCGCGGACGTGCCTAACGTCATCTGCCCGTTTCCCGGCGGCATCGTCCGATCCGGCAGCAAGGTCGGCAGCAGTTACCCGAAGCTCAAAGCAAGCACGAACGACGCCTACTGTCCGACGTTGCGGGGCATGGTCGAGTCGAGCCTGCCCGATTCCGTCAACGCGGTGTACGAGGTCGTGATCGACGGACTGGATATCGAGTCCGTCGAGCGCGCGACGCGCGTGGGCGTGTCGGCAGCGTGCGGGGAAGGCATCGTGCGCATCAGCGCAGGTAATTACGGCGGTAAGCTCGGTCCGCACCACTTCAGGCTGCGCGAGCTGATGAAGTCGCAATGAGCACGAGTTCAAGGACGCGCCACCGGTCATGACCCTTTCCGTCACGCCCATCACGCAGGACCACGTACCGGTCGAAGCGGAGATGCTTCGGCCGGATCTGCTCGCGGCGCACTCGCTCGATCAGATCGGACAAATGCAGGTGTTTCACGGCAACCGCGCGCGTCCCGCGGCGGAATGCTTCCGATTCGAAGGGGACCCGTCCGCCCGTCGTCTGCACCTGAAAGGCGATTTCTCGCGCGTGAAGTCGATCGGCCAGGGCATGGCCGACGGCGCGATCACGGTCGAGGGTCCGGTCGGGATGCACGTCGGGGCCGAGATGACCGGCGGCAAGATCGAAGTCGACGGCGACGCGGGCGACTGGGTCGGCGCGGAGATGCGAGGCGGCTTCATCCGGGTGCGCGGTAGCACCGGCCACCTGGTGGGTGGCGCCTATCGAGGCAGCGTCAGCGGGATGAAGGGCGGTGCGATTCTCGTGCACGGCAACGCGGGCAACGAGGTCGGGTGCGGCATGCGGCGCGGCCTGATCGCCATCGGCGGCGCCATCGGTGACTTCGCGGGGTTCAACTTCATCGCGGGCACGCTGCTGGTGGGCGGCGCGTTCGGCATCCGATGCGGCGCTGGCATGCGTCGCGGCACGATCATCAGCCTCGCCGAGGAAGCGGAGCAGCCCGACCTGCTCGCCAGCTTCCGGTTCGACTGCGACTATCGCCCCCAGTTCATGGGCATCTACCTGCGCCGGCTGCTGGAGTGGGACTTTCCGATCGACCGCGCCGCCGTCGGCGGGCGCTTCCTGCGTTACAGCGGCGACATGGTCGCACTGGGCAAGGGGGAAGTGCTGTTGTGGAGAAGAAGCTGAGCCGAGTCGTACCGGCCCCCCATACCCCATACCCCACACCCCGGATCCCAGCCATGGAATATCGAACTCTCGGCTCGAGCGGTCTGCAGGTCTCCCCGATCTGCCTGGGCACCATGACCTTCGGCACCCCCGTCGCCGAGCCTGAAGCCATCCGCCTCGTCCACGAGTCCATCGACCTGGGCATCAACTTCATCGACACCGCGAACTCTTACGAAGGCTACGACCGCGTCGTCGGCAGCAGCGGTGGCGTAGCCGAGAAGATCCTCGGCAATGCTCTGCATGATCGGCGCGACCGCGTCGTGCTGGCGACCAAGGTCTGCTCGCCTCTCGGACCGGGCCCGCAGGATCGCGGTCTCTCAGCAGCGCATATCACGCGCGAGCTGGATCGGAGCCTGGAGAACCTGCGCACCGACTACCTCGACCTTTACATCATCCACTGGCCTGATCGCCTCACGCCGCTGGAGACGATGCTCGAAGCCATGGACCGGGCCGTGCGCCAGGGCAAGGTGCGGTGCTTCGGGTCGTCGAATCACACCGCGGCGCAGCTTTGCGAGATGCTCTGGATCGCGGACGTCCGCCGCCTCATGAAGGTGGTGGCTTCCCAGATTCCATACAGCATGCTGACCCGTCACTTCCACAATGACCTGGAGTTCTGCGCCGCGCACGATATCTCCGTGACGCCGTACCAGAGCCTGCAGGGCGGATTGCTGACGGGTAAGTACAAGCGCGGCGCGGCGCCGCCCGCGGGGTCCCGGGCCGCGGAGAAGCCCGAGTGGGTCGCGACGACCGACGACGCCCTGCACGACCGCCTGGAGGCCCTCGGGGAATTGGCGAAGGAAGCAGGCGTGCCGGTCGTGCAGTATGTGCTGGCGTGGACGCTCGATCAGCCCGCGATGACGTCGCTCGTCTACGGTACGAAGCGCATCGAGCAAGTGCGCGATGCGATCGCGGCGCTCGAGGTGAAGATTCCCGAGGCGCACCACGAGCGCATCGACGAGCTTTTCCCCAGGCCGTGGCGCCAGGCCGATCCGATTCGCGGATGAATTCTGTGTGACGCGGACCGAAGTGCGGTCGCAGCAACAACATCGACAACATCGACAACATCGACGACACCGACAACATCGACGACACCGACAACATCGACGACACCGACAACAGAAAAAAAAACGAGCCGCCAGGAATCAGTGATCCTGGCGGCTCATGGAGCTGCGTTTCTCGGGGCTTTGGCGCAGCCCACGCCCTCAATGGAACATCCTAGCAGGCACCGGACGCGAGTCAACCCCGAACTTCAAAATTCCGCGGATTCGGCCGCGTTCTCGTTAATGTGGGAAAACTGGCGAATGTGGGATCGGCGTTCTGCGCGATCATTCGGTCGCGACGCCTGTGCCGTCGCCAACCTCCATCCGCCAGCAGCGGTGCGTCCGCTTGTTGGCGAAGTCCTCCGGGATCGTGCGCTCGGTGATCTCGGTGATCTGCAGGCCCGCCATCGCGGATTCATCGAGCTTGAAACGCCGGAAGTTCGTTGCAAAGAAAATGATGCCGCCCGCGCTCATGAGGCGCGCCACGTTCCGGATCAGCGCCGCGTGGTGGCGCTGGATGTCCCAGTCTTCGCTGGTGCGCTTGCTGTTGGAGAACGTCGGCGGATCGATGATCGCGAGATCGTATTGCGGCGTCGCGTCAGCAGCCTCGGGGAAATCGACCGCGTCGGCGCGCACGAACGTGTGCGCGTCGGGGGTCAGATCGTTGATCCTGAAGTTGTGGCGCGCCCAGTCGAGATAGGTGGACGAGAGATCGACCGAGGTGACTCGCGCCGCGCCGCCCGCGGCAGCGTAGACGCTGAACGATCCCGTGTATGCGAACAGGTTCAGGACGCGCTTGCCGGACGCCTCGGCGCGGAACATGTCGCGCGTGATGCGGTGGTCGAGAAACAGGCCGGTGTCGACGTAGTCGGCCAGGTTGACCTCGAACCGCAGTCCGCCCTCGCTGACGATACGGCTCGAATGGGTGCTCC
>NYZC01000154.1 GCA_002686995.1 Phycisphaeraceae bacterium
ACCGCGACATCGCCTGCTTCGGCCTCCTTGCCAACGGACGATTCGCTCGGTCTTGGGCCCGCGGCAGAGTTCTGAGACAGAGCCTGATTCAATTTCAATTGAGGCCTTCTCCTCCCGGTCGCCGCACCAGAAGGTGCGGCTCGAAGTGGTGATCGACCGTCCGGGCGACGACCTCCACTTCGGGCGGCAGGTGCTCCTCGATCCTGCGATAGCACTTCTCCTTCATGACGAAGAACACCGGCTCGTCGGATCGGGACTGGAACACCGCCTTCGCGTCGCGCTGGGGAAACGCGTGGGGAAACGTCTCCGCGGCCGATTTGCGCTTCAGGTACAGCAGGATCTGGTGCGCCTCGGTGCAGTAGATCACCAGACGCTCCTCGCCGACGATCGGTCTGATCTCCTTCGCGAACGCGATGTGACTCAACTGCGGCTCGCGGTGCGGAGCGATCGCGACGGAATAGCTCATGAGGCACGTGGCCATGAGCACCGTGATCGAGCCGAGCGCGACCGCCCAGGATCGTCCGAGCTTCCAGGCCAGGATCACGCCGACGGCGAGCACCGCGCAGAAGCCGACCAGGCCGGCCACCGGGATCCGGGTCTCGAGGATCCGGAAGGTGGTCACCAGGTTGTGCGCGTCGCGTTCGTTGAAGTATCTGCCGAACGACTCCGATGCGGCGAAATCCTGCATCGCCGTGCTCAGCGTCGGGCCCGTGGCCGCGATCGCGCAGATGACGCACATCAGCGCGCCGATGACCGCGAAGCCGATCGTCGTGGCGCGGACCGCCTGCTTCGCGTCGTTCTTGCGGCGATCGCGATACGCGGCAATCACGAAGCAGCCGATGAGCAGCGCCAGCAGCGGGTAGACCGAGGCCATGTAGTCCGCCCGCTTGAAGCTCGAAAGGCTCAGCCCGATGAACTGGGCCGCGGCCCACAGCAGGAGGAAGAGGCGGAACGAGTTGAACGGCCGCTGGCGCCGGATCGCGGCGACGAGGGCGCCGACCGCGAACCAGGTCCACGGCAGGGTGCCGACGATGATCTGGGGCAGGTAGAGCCAGAACGGCCGGTCCTTGAACTGGCTGTGCTCGCCGATGCTCTGGCCGGTGAAGCGCACGACGTTGTGATGGATGAAGAAGTGCGTGGTGAACGCACCGTCCGTGCGCCCGTGCACGATGATGAAGTACGGCAGCGCCACCAGGGCGAGCGCGGCCGCGCCAAGGAGGTGACCCTTGCCGCGCCCGCGGTAGAGCGCCAGCGCGACGACGATGCCGACCCCCGCGCCGCCGATGAGCGCGACCGTCCAGCCCAGCCAGCAGCCGATCACGATGGCGCCGACCAGCAGCACCCAGGCCACCAGCAGGTCGCGCAGCTCGGCCCAGTCCCGGTTGACCAGGATGTACAGGCCGATGCCCGAGGCCGTGAGCACGACGGCCAGCGGTCCCTTCGCCAGCACGCCGAAGGCGGTCATGACGTAGCCGACGAGGTACCAGCACGTCCGGCCTCCCGGCGATCGGGTGGTGTAGCCGCTGTAGAAGGCGAGGCCGGCGGTGACGACCGCGGCCGCCAGCATCATGTCGATGCGGGCGAGGTGTGCCTGCCACCAGAACCGCATCATCGTCAGCAGCACCAGCGCGGACACGAGGCCCACTCGCGCCGAAGCGTGCGCCGAGCCGGCGATGAAGACGACCACGACGAGCACCAGGGCGCTGGCCATCGTGGGCAGTCGGATGGCGAGGTGATCGACCTCGCCGAGCACCTTCGCGAAAAGGCAGATGCCCCAGTAGTAGAGCGGCGGCTTCTGGTAGCTGGGCAGGCCGGTGTGCAGGCGCTGCACGACGTACTCGCCGTTGTCGAGCATGTTGGTGGCGATCTGCCCGGCGCGCGCCTCGTGCGACGACCAGAGACCGCGCGGCTGCTGGTAGGTGCCGAGGAGCAGCGCGGCCGCGGTAAGGACGATCAGCAGGTAGGGAAGTGAAATCCGTTTCACGGGGTTCGGGTATCGGGCATCGGGTGTCGGGTTCCGGGCAGGAATCGAGCTTCCGTGCCTGTACAGAATACTGTCGCGTCCTCGAGGGATCCCGAAGTGCGTCCATTTCGGCTACGTGCCCGGGTCCATCGGCTACGATATGGGGTCCGCGACGGGCAGCGCGACGGTGAAACCCATGGAAATCCGCAACTTCTGCATCATTGCGCACATCGACCACGGCAAGAGCACGCTAGCCGATCGGATGCTCCAGCGCACCGGGGCCATCCAGGACCGCGAGTTGCGCGAGCAGATGCTGGACGGGATGGACCTCGAGCGGGAGCGCGGCATTACGATCAAGGCGTCCGCCGTGAGCGTCCGGTACCACCACGCCTCGGGGGGCGATTTCATGTTCAACTTCATCGACACGCCGGGGCACGTGGATTTCCACTACGAGGTCAGTCGCGCCCTGACGGCCTGCGAAGGCGCCATTCTCGTCGTCGACGCCACGCAGGGCGTCGAGGCGCAGACGGTCGCGAACGCCTACATGGCGATCGACGCCGATCTCGAGATCATCCCGGTGGTCAACAAGATCGACCTGCCGTCGGCCCGGCCCGACGACGTGGCGATGGAGATCGAGCAGGTGCTCGGCCTTCCGGCGGAAGACTGCATCTACTGCTCGGCGAAGACCGGCGCCGGCATCGACGAGCTGCTCGCGGCGATCGCCGGCAAGCTGCCCGGTCCGGCCGGCGACCCGAAAGCGAAGACGCAGGGCCTGATCTTCGACAGCGTCTACGACGACTATCGCGGCGTCATCGTCTACTTCAGGCTGGTCAACGGCCGGCTCGCCGTCGGCGACCGCGTCTACATGATCGGTACGAAGCGGACCTACACGGTCACGGAGCTGGGCAAGTTCACGCCCAAGATGACGTCGATGCGCGAGCCGATGCACGCGGGCGAGGCCGGGTACCTGGTCGCGGCGATCAAGACGCTGGACGACGTCAACATCGGCGACACGATCACGCTCGACGCCCACCGGGCGGACGCGCCGCTGCCGGGCTATCGCGAGCCGCAGCAAATGGTCTTCTGCGATTTCTATCCGTCCGGGACCACGGGGTTCGAGCAGCTTCGCGACGCGATCGAGCGACTGCACCTCAACGACGTGAGCTTCACGTTCAGCCCCCAGTCGAGCGAGGCCCTCGGATTCGGGTTCCGTTGCGGCTTTCTCGGCATGCTCCACATGGACATCGTCCAGGAGCGCATCGAGCGCGAGGGCGGCGTCGAGCTTGTCCAGACGGCGCCCACTGTGACGTACGAGGTGGCGCTTACGGAGGGCGATGTGATCCAGATCACCAACCCCGCGGACCTGCCTGACCCGACGCTGATCCAGGAGATCCGCGAACCGATGGTCAACGTCGAGTTCATCACGCCCAACGAGTCGATCGGCGACCTGATGAAGCTCTGCGAGGCGCGCCGCGGCGTCTACCGCAAGCAGCAGTATCTCTCGCAGTCGCGGCAGATCCTCGTCTACCTGCTGCCCCTGGCGGAGATCATTTTCGACTTTTACGACAAGCTCAAATCGATCACGCGCGGCTACGGCACGATGGACTACGAGCTCGAAGGGTTTCACGAGGGCAGGCTCGTCAAGATGAACATCATGATCAACGGCACGCCCGTCGACGCCCTGTCGGTGATCGTCCACCGGGAAAAGGCCGAAGCGCGCGGCCGCTCGCTGCTGGTGCGGCTCAAGAAGGAGATCGACCGCCACATGTTCGAGATCCCGCTGCAGGCGGCCGTCGGCGGCAAGATCATCGCCCGCGAGACGATTTCGGCGATGCGCAAGAACGTGACCGCGAAATGCTACGGCGGCGACGTGACGCGCAAGCGCAAGCTGCTCGAGAAGCAGAAGGAAGGCAAGAAGCGCATGAAGCGCGTCGGCACCGTCGACATTCCGCAGGAGGCGTTCATGGCGGTGCTTGATCCGGGGGAGTAGAGGGGAGGGAGGGAGTCATTAAGCTGATGGTCATTATGCCAATCGTTATTGGCTGTTTCGGAGGCGTCTGCCTCCCCTGAACCCGAAGCCTTCAAACCTCGGCATCGTCATCATCGACCACGGCTCGGTTCGCGCCGCCGCCAACGACCAGCTCGTCCGGTTCGTGATGCTGTACAGGCGGGAAGGCCGCCACGCGATCGTCGAGCCGGCGCACATGGAGCTTGCCGAGCCTTCGATGCAGGATGCCGTCGATCGCTGCGTCGAGCAGGGAGCGCGTCACATCGTCGTGGCGCCCTACTTCCTCGCGACCGGCAAGCACTGGGACCGTGACATCCCCCGACTCGCGGCAGAGGCGGTGGCCCGGCACGCCGGCGTGACGCACCAGGTCGCGATGCCGATCGGCCTGCACCCGCTCATGGCGAAGATCATCGACGAGCGGATCGACGAGTGCCGGGGGAGCTAGCTCAGGCTCTGTCTCAGAACTCTGCCGCGGGCCCAAGACCGAGCGAATCGTCCGTTGGCAAGGAAGCCGAAGCAGGCGATGTCGCCGTGCATCGTCGACGGAGGCCGACGCCGCCAACGGGCGATGCAGCCGGTCGACGCCAGGCAGAGTTTTGAGACAGAGCCTAACTCAGCCAAGGTCACCGTCTTCGCTTCGTCGCATACTTCTTCGAAATCGCACGTAGCTTCCGATGCCGTTCGAGATACGCCCTGGTGATCTTCCGGCGGCCGCGCAGGATCAGCACGTCCTCGACGTTCGACCGGTCGGCCGCCCAGGTGAGGTTGAAGCTTCCTGTGACGATGACGTCGTCGTCGATGATCAGGACCTTCGAATGCATCCTGATCTCGGCCGGAGTGACGTAGACGGTGATGCCGGCGCGACGCAGGGCCCGGCGGGCGGAGCCCTTGATTCGGCTGTTGTGGTGATCGAGGACGACCTCGACCTCGACGCCGCGTCGGTGCGCCGCGATCAGCGCATCGCGCACGGCGTGATTCGTGAACATGAACGATTCGACGCGCACCGAGCGTTTCGCGTCGTTGATCAGCGCGATCACGGCATCGGCCGCGCCGCCTCGGGGTGAGAAGAAGACGGCGATGTCGTCTTCGCTCGCGGCGGGCCCGGTTTCGGCGGCGCCGCCCGGTGCGGAGCAGAGCAGCGATATCGAGGCGCACAGAAGGAGACGGACGACCCTTGATCGAGGAAAGTCGCACATGGGGGCGGAACGTTACACGATCCGGACCTCGAAGTCATCCTCGAGATCGAGCCAGCCGCCGTCGAACCCGGCCGCGGGACGCGCTCCGTCCCGGCGGTACTGCGTGATGAACCGCGCCGCCGCACCGAACGGAATGCCTTCGTTCGTCGTGTCGACCTCGCGGAGGTCCAGGCGCGTGATCGTCGACGCCGCCACCCGGGCGTTGATGAGCAGGGGCTCACCCGTCGAGCGGCCGTTGACACGCAGGCTGGCGATGCTCGACAGCGGATCGAGGCGCTCGGCAGTGTCCGGCAGCGTGTCGTCGCCCGCGACACCCGCGAACACGACCGAGTCGCGCAGGCCACCGGTGGTGATCGAGCCGATCCGGCTCGCGATGCGAATGGCCGACCCGTCGATCCAGTCCGGCACCGTCATCCGGCGAAGGCCCCAGTCGGCGCTGCGATCGAACAGCGTCAGATCGGCGCCGAAGTGGCTTCCGTCTTCCTGGGTACGCGCGGACCGCATGGTGAGCGTGCCGAGCGATCCCGCGACCAGGCCGCCGGACGCCCAGCCGTATGCGTCGAGGCGTCCGATGTGCGAGCGTGGACCGGTCCCTTCGATTTGCGCGTGCTCGACCCGCCCAAGCTTCATCGACCGGATGTCCTGGTCGAACTCGAGGTGCCACTGATCCACGACGCCGCCCGCATGCAGGCGGCGGATGCCGCTCGCGACGTGCCATGAGGCATCGCGCAGGTTGCCGCCGACATAGGCGATCATGCCGCGACCTTCGGCGCCACCTGCCGACTGGACGAGATCGACTTCGAAGTCGTTCCTGATCCTGAGTCGATCGATGCGCGGCGCCCGCACGCGATCCGGCGCGCCCTGGCGATCCGCCCACTGCTCGGCCCGAAGTGACGCGATCGGTCCGTTCGAGATCAGCGTGACGTCGGAGACGTCGCCGAGCCGCGCATCGAGGGGCGTTCCGTCCTCCGGCATGTCCTCCATCACGCCGACGTCGATCCGCTGGCCGGGCGCCATGTCCCCGAGCCTGAGTCTTCCGAGGCTGCCGCCCACCCAGAGGTCGCCGGACAGGTCGACCTTGCGCCCGTCGATCGACCGGATCGAGCGGAACGAATAGACATTGACGATGTCCGCCCGATCATCGCCGCCGCGCCCCTTCGTACGGATCGTGAGTCGGGACCGCTCGCTGGTATCGGTCAGGAACAGGTCCAGGCCGCCTGCGGCGTTGCGGTCGATCGTCACCTGGCCATCGCCGCGCAGGATGATCTCGATCGGCGTGCCGTCTCCGTCGTGAACGGTGACCCGACCGCGCTCGTTCGTTGCACCGACGACGGTCGAAGTGTCGCCGGTCGTCGCCTGCTCGATG
>NYZC01000155.1 GCA_002686995.1 Phycisphaeraceae bacterium
CCATCGACGATGCACAGCGACATCGCCTGCTTCGGCCTCCTTGCCAACGGACGATTCGCTCGGTCTTGGGCCCGCGGCAGAGTTCTGAGACAGAGCCTGGAAGAACCACGGATGAACACGGATGCACACGGATATCTCAATGCCGCCGGCCCCATCCGTGGCCCGGACACGTTTCTCGACCGCCTGCGGATGAGTCCCGAACCCTGATTGGCAACCTATGGAATTCGTCGACATCCAGGTCAACGGTTACGCGGGCGTCTCCTTCCACGAGAACGAAGCGCCCACCGAGGAGCAGATGCAGTTGGTGATCGAGCGCCTCCTCGCGGGCGGCGTGCGTGCCATACTGCCTACGGTGACGACGAACGCGGTCCCGTTCATGGCCGAGCGCCTCGCGCACCTGCGCAGGCTGATCGACCAGGACGCGGACCTGCGCCGCATGATGCCCGCGTTCCACATCGAGGGGCCATGCCTATCGCCGGTCGAGGGTTATCGCGGCGCCCATCCCGAGCAGCACTGCATCCCCGCGACCCGCGAGGTCCTCGATCCGCTCCTCGACGCCGCCGGCGGCGTCGAGCGCGTCGCCATGGTCACGCTCGCGCCCGAATGCGATCGGGACCTCGCCACGACGCGCTGGCTCTCCGAATCAGGCATCATCGTCTGCGCGGGCCACACCGATGCGCCCCTCGACATGCTCCGCGAGGCCGAGCAGGCGGGCCTCAGCTTCTTCACGCACCTGGGCAACGGCAGCGCGGCGACGATGGATCGCCACGACAACATCATCAATCGCGCGATGGCGCTCGAGCACGTCAGGTACTCGCTCGTGGCCGACGGCCATCACGTACCCTTCTTCGTGCTCGCTCAGTACATCCGTCTGCTCGGCATCGAGCGATGCATCTTCACGAGCGACTGCATCGCCGCCGCCGACGCTCCGCCTGACTGCAAGCTGAACGAGCGCTTCGAAGTCGACTGGTCGACCGACACCCCGGTCGTGCGCCTCAAGGGCACGCCGTACCTCGGCGGCGCCGCCCTGACGATGGCGCAGGCGCACCGCAACGCGACAGAGCACCTCGGCCTCACCGCGGCGGAGGCGAAGGCGCTCTGCGACGACCAGCCGGCGGCGCTGATCAGTAAGTGGCTGCGAGACTAGATCCGGGAAGAATTGAAAATCCCGAATCCCAAATAAACTCGAATTTTCAAAATTCATATTCGAAACCGCACCTTCGGATTTCGAATTTCCTCGCGCACTGACCACCCGATGTAATGCACCGAAGAGACTGTGGCTCCTCGCTCTCCGCTCCCTCCCCTACAGCAGTCGTTCGACGATCGAGTCGAATATAAACAGTCCGTCGCACGTCACGCGCAGCATCGCGTCGGTGCGCTCCAGCAGACCGTGGGCGATCATCTCGTCGATCGCGCCGCGGCGCGGGTCGGTCGGCGCGACATGCTTTTCGAACCAGTCGAGCGGCACGCCGTCGCGCAGGCGCAGTGAGACCATGAGGCGCTCGCCCGCGGCGCGATCCGGATCGAGACGCTCGTGGTCGATCGTCGGAGGCTCGGGTCGGCGCGCCATCCAGCGGCCGAGGTGCGGGTCATTGCGCCAGCGGTGCCCGGCGACGTGACTCGCGGCGGAAGGCCCCGCGCCGAGCCAGTCGGCGTTCTCCCAGTAAAGCACGTTGTGCAGGCATCGGTGCGTCGACGCCCCGCCTTCCGCGCCCTTCCGCTTCGCCCAGTTGCTGATCTCGTAATGCTCGAAGCCCGCGGCCTCCAGGCGCTGCATGATCCGCTCGAGCATCGCGCGCTCGGTCGCCTCGTCCGCCGGACGGACGCGCCCCTTTCCGACGAGCTTCGCCAGCGGCGTGTTCGGCTCGTAGGTGAGGCCGTAGCAGCTCAGGTGCCATGGCTCGAGCGCCAGCGCCGCGTCGAGATCGTGATCGAGGTCGGACATCGTCTGGCCCGGAATTGCGAAGATCAGGTCGAGGCTGACGTTGTCGATGCCCGCTCCGCGAGCCAGCCCGACGGCACGTTCGACCGAATCCGGGTCGTGCCAGCGCTCGAGGGCCGAGAGCAGGCGGGGCTGAAAGGACTGACACCCCACGCTGATCCGGTTGACGCCGCCACCGGCGAGGGCCGAGACCAGCTCCCGCGTGACCGTCTCGGGGTTGGCCTCGACCGTGAACTCCTCGACCCGGTCCAGGACCCCGGCCGCGGACAGGGCGTCGAGCAGATCGCCCCAGAGGCCCGCCGGCATGAAGGTGGGGGTCCCGCCACCGGCGAAAACGGTCCGGGGCCGCAGGTTCACCTGCCCGGCCTGCCACCGCAACTCCTCGACGAGGCGCTCCAGGAAGCCCTCCCAGCGGCCCGGGCCATCCGGAACAATACTATAAAAGTCGCAATACCAACACTTATGGAAACAGAACGGCATGTGCAGGTAGAGGCCCGCCATGGGTCCGGTGGGGGCATCACCCCCACCCCGATCAGGTTGAATCCCGCCTTCGGCAGCGGTACACTCTTTCGGTAGCGTGAATCGAGTTGCACCCGCCCCATCGGTTCCCGAGTCGGATGCCGAGGGTCCCGAACCGACCCCCGGCCCCACCGGATCGGTTCCAAGATCGGCTGAGGCCCACATGGACGTTTCTCTGGTCATGTTCAAGGCGGACGGCTCCCGCAAGGATTTTCCCCTCGCCGGGTCGAGAGTCGTGGTGGGCCGGTCCAATAACTGCGACCTGAGAATCCCGCTTTCCAGTGTATCGCGCCAGCATTGCGCCCTTGAGATCGAAGGCGACGAGCTGACCGTCCAGGATCTTGGGTCAAGCAACGGGACGATCCTGAACGACAACCGGGTCCAGCAGTCCACGCTCGAGCCGGGCGACGAGCTGGTCATCGGGCCCGTCGTCTTCATCGTGGTGATCGACGGCCATCCCACCGAGATCGAGCCGGTGCGGACGCTGGTGAGCCGAAACCAGGCGATCGAGCCGGAGTTGCCGGTCGCCGATTCCGGCGCCCCGACCACGCCCGACGACGAGAAGGGAGCCGACGTGCCCGTCGAGCTCGACGCCGGCGACAGCGCCGATCCCATCACCGCCCTCGAGTCGCTGGCCGACGACAGCGACATGTCCGGCGAGCTGCCGATGCTCGCCGACGACGACGACGAAGCCCGGACGTAACGGGGCTCCGTAAACCGACCTTTGCAGCGTGAGGATTGCGCCGGCTACGCGGGCTGCGCGGCGTCCGCGCCCCCTTCGGGCTCCTCGGTGTTCTCCGCCTCCGCCCCGTCAGGCATCTGCTCGGGAGGTGCCTCGCCCGTCTTCGACATGGGCACCTGGATGCGCATGCGGCAGCGCCGACAGCGGACGGTCTTGCCGCGCGCCTTGGGCGGTACCGATAACACCGAACGACACTTCAGATTCGGACAGATCAGGCGAACGGCAGCTGACATCAACGGACCCCGGAGGACTGCGACGACGCTCGATTCATCGACCGTCGTGAACGTCCGCTTGATTTCCCAATCGCCGATGATGCATGGTCCGCGCGGACCGGTAACGAAGGTAGGAATCAGTCAATCCTCTCATAGTGCTGCAGCAGGTTCATGGGGAACAGCCCGAGCGCCCGCGTCCGTCGATCCACGCGCTCTCCCGCCAGGCCCCGGCCGGCCTGATAACTGGATTCGATCCCGACGTCGGCCACCGCGAGACGCAGCTCGATGCGAAGCGTCGTCCTCAGCTCGAACACGCCGTCCGCCCCGGCCGGCTCGACCAGCTCGATGCGCCAGCGGCAGTCGCCCGCGTCGCGCTCGGCGCCGGATTCGGCATCGAGCACCCGCATGCGCGACGAGCCTTCCAACGGAAGGCCTGCCGCCATCGCCGACGGCACGAGCAGGATCGGCGGATCGTAGTCCACGGCCACGCGCTCGCGCACGTCGACGTTCCGCACCACGAGGACCGAGCCGTCCTGCGCACGTGTGAGCTCGCTGACCCGCCAGCCCTCGATCTCGAGGCGCCAACGACCGGGCTCCGACGGCACGGGGCGCAGCGAGTACGCGGCCGGTTCGCCTTCGCCGTCACCGACGGACACCACGAATCCCCCCTCGTGGACCCCTTCCGGGAGGATGTCAGGCAACTCGACGACCCCCTCGCCGCCGCCCGGCGCGGGCACCGTCGCGGGCCGGACGTCCGGCCCGATCGCACATCCGGCCAGAACCAGCCCGACGCAGACCATCGCACGTCGAAATATCATCGAAACCGTCCTGAGTCCCTGAGTCCCGCGGGTTCGTCCGCGTCCGTCCGCGGCTCCCGGTCCACTTGAGGATAACGACCGTCCGGCTGACCGATACACCATCACGTAACCGCCCGGATCGTCGCCCGTTCGAAGTCCCACGGAGTCCGGCTCCATGCCCTGGGAAGCATGGTTCACCCTCATCCTGATCGCCGGCGTCATCGTCGCCCTGCTTCGCAACATGGCCGGCCCGGACACGGTGCTGCTCGCCGCGCTGGCAGGCATCATGACCCTCAGCCTGTTCTCCGCCGACGGCCTTCTGCCGACGCCCGTCGAGGCGATCGCCGGGTTCGGCAACGAAAGCCTCATCACCATCGGCGTGCTGTTCGTCGTCGCGGCGGGCCTGACCCAGACCGGCGCGACGAGCCGCCTCACCGGGGCGCTGCTCGGTCGTCCGAAGCACCTGGTCAGCGCGCAGCTTCGCATGATGCTGCCCGTCGCGGGCCTGAGCGCGTTTCTCAACAACACGCCCATCGTCGCGATGTTCATGCCCGTGGTCAGCGACTGGTGCCGCAAGACGGGCATGTCGCCGTCGAAGCTGTTCATTCCGCTCAGCTACGCCGCGATCCTCGGCGGCACCTGCACGCTCATCGGCACGAGCACCAACCTCGTCGTCAGGGGCCTCGTGGCCGACGCCCGCGCGCACGGCGACCCCGCCGTGTTCCAGGACGTCCAGCTGAGCATGTTCACGATCACCGCGGTCGGACTGCCGGCGACCGTGATCGGCATCGTCTACATCCTGATCGCGTCGCCTCGCCTTCTGCCTGAGCGCCGGGCCGCGACCTCGGACGAGGAGGAAGCGCGCCGGTACTCGTTCGAGATGCTCGTCGAGAAGGGCAGCGCCGTCGACGGGCGGTCGATCGAACAGGCCGGGCTGCGCCACCTGCCCGGAGGATTCCTCGTGGCGATCGAGCGCGACGGTGAGCGAATCGTGGCCGTGGGGCCGGAGCAGGTGCTGCGCGGCGAGGACCGTCTGATCTTCGTCGGCGTCGTCGAGTCGGTCGTGGACCTCCAGAAGATTCGCGGCCTCGTGCCGGCGACGAACCAGGTGTACAAGCTCAGCGACCCGAGGCCGCACCGATGCCTCGTCGAGGCGGTCGTCAGCGACCGCTGCCCGCTCGTGGGCAAGAGCATTCGCGCAGGCAGGTTCAGGACCGTCTACGACGCGGCCGTCATCGCCGTGCATCGCGGCGGGGCGCGGCTCGCCAATCAGAAGATCGGCGACATCGTCCTGAAACCGGGCGACACGCTGATGATCGAGACGCACCCCCGGTTCGTCGAGCAGCAGCGCAACCGCTCGGACTTCTACCTGGTGTCCGCGGTGGAGGATTCGAAGCCGATCCGCCACGACCGCGCGTGGATCGCCCTGACCATCCTGACGGCGATGGTGCTGGGCGTGACGTTCACGCCGCTGACGCTGCTCAACGGGGCGTTGCTCGCCGGCGGGCTGATGGTGCTGACGAAGTGCATCACCGCGAGCGACGCCCGCAGCAACATCGACTGGCGCATTCTCCTCGCCATCGGGGCCGCGATCGGCGTCGGCCGCGCGCTGGGGCAGAGCCAGGCCGCCGAGCACCTCGCTTCCGTGCTGCTGGACATCGTGGCACCGCTCGGCAACTACGGCGCGCTGGCCGGCATCTACATCAGCGCGATGCTCTTCAACATGATGATCGGCAACATCGCCTCGGCGGTGCTGATCTTCCCGATCGCGGTCGAGGTCGCGCGGACGCAGGAGGCGCGCTTCATGCCGTTCGCCGTCGCGATCATGATGGCGTCGTCCGCAAGCTACGCGACACCGATCAGCTATCCGACGAACCTGATGGTCTACGGCGCCGGCGGCTACCGGTACAGCGACTACCTCCGCATCGGCCTGCCGCTGAACTTCATCATCATGGCGGTGACGATCGCGCTGGCGCCCTGGATCTGGCCGTTCTGAGGAGTCGGGAGGAATCGAAGTCGCACGATGGCGGTTGCGATCTTCGACCACGGAACGGCGCACCGCCGGCGTCAACCGGCGGTCACCGGACACGCTCAGACCCTGAGCGTTCGTGCACCATCGGCCCTCCGACCCGCGGGCTTACGCCGCGCGGTTCGCCACGCAAACCGGCACCATGCACGGATTCTACGGAGTGCTCTCGCCGGCGCCGGAACGCCCGGGCTCTTCGACGCTGCGACGCTTTGCTATAAGAAGCAATAACAATGACTTCCTACGCCCGGCTCCTCCAGATTCTCAAACAGGTTCACCTCTTGCGGTCCACCCGGTCGCTGCTCGACTGGGACCAGCAGACGATGATGCCGCCGGGCGGTCTCGAGCACCGTTCGAACCAGCTTGCCCAACTCGCGCGGATGGCGCACGAGATGTTCACCGACGCCGCAGTCGGCGATCTGCTCGACGCGTGCGGCGACGGCGCGGATGACGATGAGCGGGTCGTGCTCCGCGAGACGCGGCGCAGCTTCGACCGCGCGACCCGCATGCCGGCATCGCTCGTTGCGGAGCTTGCCGCGGCGCGCAGCGTGGGACATGCGCGCTGGGCGGAGGCGCGCAAGGCGAGTGACTTTTCGACCTTCCGACCGACGCTCGAGAACATGGTCGCGCTGAAGCGGCGCCAGGCCGAGTGCCTGGGATGGCCCGACGGCGGCGAACCGTGGGACGCGCTCGCCGACGACTACGAGCCGGGCTGCACCGCGCAGCAGACCGAGGCGCTGTTCGAGCCGCTGAGGCGTGAGCTCGTGAAGCTGATCGAGGACCTGCGCGGCGGCGCGGAGCCGACCGACGCGCTGCTCCGGCTCGACCTGCCGGCCGAGCAGAACAGAAGCTTCGTGCGCAAGATCAGCGAGCGTCTCGGCTTCGAATTCGGTCGGGGCCGCCTGGACGAGTCGGCTCATCCGTTCTGCAGCGGGACGCATTGCCACGACGTACGGATGACCACGCGCTTCGACGAGCCGAACCCGATCGAGCCGCTGTTCTCGACGATGCACGAAACCGGTCACGGCCTCTACGAGCAGGGGCTGCCCCCGGAGCATCTCGGCACGCCGCTCGGCGGCAGCATCTCGCTGGGCATCCACGAGAGCCAGAGCCGGATGTGGGAGAACTTCGTCGGCCGCAGCCGCGCCTTCTGGGCGTGGTGCCTGCCGCAGTTCCAGGAGCACTTCGGCAGCGCGGCGGTCAGGCTGCCCCTCGACGACGCGTATGCGGGGGCGAACCTCGTGCGCCCCGGCTTCATCCGAGTCGAGGCCGACGAGGCGTCGTACAACCTGCACATCATGGTTCGGTTCGAGATCGAGCGCGCCCTGATCAACGGAGACCTCGAGGTCGCGGACGTGCCGGCCGCGTGGAACGGAAGGTACCGCGACTACCTCGGCCTCGAGGTCCGCGACGACGCGCGCGGCTGCCTGCAGGACGTTCACTGGTCATCCGGCGGTTTCGGCTACTTCCCGACCTACACGTTCGGCAATCTCTACGCCGCCCAGCTCTTCGAGCAGGCGCGGAGCGACCTTCCGGATCTCGACGCGCAGATCGAAGAAGGAAGCTTCGAAGGTCTTCTCGCCTGGTTGCGCGAGCACGTTCACCGTCACGGCATGCGCTACCGCGCGGCCGAGCTGTGCGAGCGCGTCACCGGTCGAACGCTGTCGGCGGAACCGCTGATGAGGCACCTGCGTGAGAAGCTGCGACCGCTTTACGGCCTCAGTTAGGGATCCCAGCTCACGGCGTCGATTCGGGGATCCGGGAGCATTCGGAACTCGACGTGCGCGTCACAGAACGTGACGTTCCCCTTCTCGTCGCGGTGCCAGGATTCAGGCGACTTCACGAGGCTGCTGTCGATGAACAGCACGGTCGACGCGGGCTGCGCCACGTCGTCAAGCACGACGCCGGCGAGTCCGCCATCGTACGTGCCTTCCGTCGGAAACCCGAACGTGTTGAAGATGTAGGAGTTGCCGACGTAGTCGTAGTGCGGCACAAAACCCGACCAGTCCCAGTCCAGCGAGTCGTACGGACATCGGAACGTCTCGTAATGATCGTTGACGTAGCGGTTGAGCGGCCGCGGGACCAGCCGGTTGAACAGTCCGCCCTGGATGCTCTGCGCGTTGCCCGTCTCGCGCCCGCCGTAGACGTACCAGTCCATCCCCGCGATCCGAGGATCGCCGACCCAGGTTTGAGCGCCGCGCCAGAACAGAAAGTTGTCTTCGTCATTCAGGTAGGCCATCAGCGCGATCGCCATCTGCCGCTGGTTGTTGCCGCAGTGCAGATCGATCGCCAGATCCTTCGACCGGCGAATGGCCGGCAGCAGCAACGCGATGAGCAGCGCGATGATCGAGATCGCAACGAGAAGCTCAATCAGGGTAAACGCGCCGGCAAGCCCCCCCTTTCCATGGGGGCGTCGGGGGCGTTGCGAGGGCTCCGCCGAGGTATCTGCATCCACCAGTGACAGCATCGAATCCACCATTATCTCGGGATCATCCACCTGCCGCACGAGCCGGGTAGCCCAACCCGCGCAGCGCCGCCACGACGGCGTCACGATGGTCGCCCTGTATCTCGACGCCGTCGGCGGTGACCGCACCGCCCGCCGAGCACGACTTGCGCAACTGCTTCGACAGCATCGCAAGATCCGTCGCCTTCGGATCGAGGCCGGTGACGACCGTCATCCACTTGCCGCGCCGCTTCTCGCGGTGCACGCGGGCCGGCTGGTCTGCAGGACGGCAGACACTGCCCGACGCGTCGCGCGGGCAGGTGCACTGCTCGAGGGCGGCGCCGCAGACCTCGCAACTGACCGGCCGCTCCAGGGACGTGCCATCGAAGAGTCCCGGCATGACGTGCATTCCGTCAGAATCTTCCGGTGTAACTTCTCGTCACGGTGACGAGATGTCGATGGTCGAAGGTCCAAGGTCGAAAGTCCAAGGTCGAAAACGGAATGGCGATGCCACACCACTGGCCGGAATCCGGTTCTTTCGACTTTCGGCTTTCGACTTTCCGACTTGCGGGCGAAGCCCGCGTCAGGGCAGCTCGTAAGTGCCGCCGCCCGCATCCTTGAGACGTCCGAGTTCGGCCAGCTTCTGCCAGACCGGCGCCGGGAACTCGTCCGGCGGCGTGATGGCGCAAATTTCCGAAGTGCGCCCGCTGGTCACGTACCGGTTGCCGAGCCGGGACTCGTCATCGCGCCGCAGCGTCTTGAGCTTGCGACGGAAGGCCTTGAGGGCGCGCTTGAGGTTCAGATCCTCCAGTGAGTCATGACCGTCCTGGGCCGCACGCTGCCGCCGCGCTTCCCCGACACTGCGGTCGCCGCAAGGCGCTTCGCCCGCGGACTCGGGAGGCGGCGCCTTCGAAGGCCGTCCGGCGTCGACGTCGGCCGCGATCTTCGCCAGCGCTTCGAGGTCGCGCTTGCGCACGACGTTCGCCAACAGCGTCGCGTCGACATTCAGGCGCATCAGCGCGATCTGAACGCGCCCCCACAGCTTCGTGCGCGCCTTGTCGTCTTCGGCGAGATAAAGGTCCGAGACGATCTGGGAAACCTTGTCGCTCTGGATCGTCTCGTGGTGCTCGTAATAGCGCTTGACGATCCCTTCCTGGTGCTTGCTGAGATCCTTCGCCATGGCTGCTCCGGGGTGGGGGAAGGGTGCGCCGGAAGATCTTAGGCGTCAGCCCGCGGGTCGAATGTGAGCCCGCCTGCAGAACGGCCGGGTCGTCGTTCGGGCATCGGCTCGGCGTCCTCCAGCACGTGTGCGCGCCGGTAGAGCGGACCGGGCCCTGTGGCACTCCCCTCACGCGGCGGCCGTCTGCTGCTCCGGCAGCCCCACGTCCTTCCGAGTGAGGTCGAGCCGTCCCAGCGTGTCGTCCAGGCAGCCCGGCAGAAAGCGTCCCTGCCGCGTCAGCAGCTCCAGCGCTTCGCACACGGCCAGCCAGAAGTTGCGATCGGCGCCACCACCGCGCACGAGGCGCGCGAATTCCGGCTCGAAGCCGGAGAACCCGAGGAACATGCTGTCCACTGCGAGCATGAGCGGAATCGTGTCGTTGTTGGTGATCAGCGGGTTGTCCTGGTTCGGCCCGACCAGGCCGAGCCGCACGACATCACCGCGTATCTGCTGCTCGTCGTAGTTCCAGCCGCAGAACGGGTACAGCACGTGCGGCACCGACTCTGCCGGCCAGCGCGTGCCGTCCCACCAGTACTTCCAGTCGTCCGACGCGTAGAGCGCCTCGAGATCGAACCCTGCGGCGGTCGTCCGCCGGCGCGCCTCCTCGGCCGGCGTGGTCTCGAACGTCGACAGGCCGAGGATGCCGCCGACCTGGGGCGGCGACAGCCCGATGACGAGCAGCGGAATCCGCATCGAGGCCGCAAGGTTGCGGCCGATGTCGAGCGTCAGGTCGCCATCCATCCGATCGACGGTCGCGTAGCAGCCGCCCTCGTTCAGATGCGTGAACGCGTGGCGGAACGTCTGCGCGTAGAGGCGCGGGCGTGCCCGGTAGACCATGTGGTCGACCCCTTCCAGCAGCGGCAGCGCCCGCTGCACGTTGTCCATCGCCACGGGGCTCAGGAACCCGTTGTCCACGGTGACCGCGAGCACGCGCAGGGAAGCGAACTCGGTGCGCAGCCGATGGAGCACGTAGGCGCTGTCCTTGCCGCCGCTGAACATCACCAGCGCGTCGTAGTCCTGGGCCCCGGCACCCGCGTAGCGGGAGAGGACCGCGCCGATCGCCTCCTCGGAAGCGCCCGGAAAGCTGACCGTCGTCGCGGGATCGGGCTCGCTCGCAGCCTCGAACGCGCGGCAATGCGCGCACAGGCCGTCCTCGATCGGTGCGCAGCGATCGGAAAGGATGCATCGCGTGCAGCGCTGCGCGATCTGGTCCTGGTACCGCGCCCGGTCACGAGGCCACTGCTCGATGACGTAGCCGATGAACTGCTCGATTTCAGTGATGCGTGCCTGTCGGTCCATGGGGAGCCTTCCTTTCGAGTCCATCGATTGTCGAATCGGGTGAATGCACTTTCTGCGAGCGGACAATCCCGTCCATTGGCCATCATCCCAGGCCGTATCGCCCCGGCGCCATGATGCCCTGCGGGTCGAGCGCGGCGCGGATGCGGTTGGCCGTCTCCTTCATCTCGGGGGCGCAGTCGAGGATCGACTCGTGCGACACCGTCGTGCGGTACTGCTGGTATCCCGCTTCGGTCGCGTCCGCCCGGAGCGCGTCATAGAGCGATCGTGCCCGGTCGGTCTCGTCGGGATCGTCCTTGCGATAGAAGATCGACATCAGCAGCACGATGGACCGCGGATTGACCATGAGCCCCGCGATGTAGTGATCGAAGCCGAACTCGTCGAAGCGCGACCGGCTCATGTCGATCATGGCGCCGACGTGCTCGCTCGACATCGGCACGAGCGGCGCGAACCAGGTGAGCCCGCAGCCGTCACGGACGGGGTCGACATCCGTATCCGGACGGTCCGCGTCGCGCGGCGACTTGAAGTAAGCGTGGCGCACGAACCGCTCGGTCGGCACGCCCTTGAGCAGGCCGTGAGCGTCGGGAAGCCCCGCCACGACCTCGGGCGTGGTTCCCAGGAGCCGGCGCGTCACGAAACGCCATGCGCCGCGCAGACCGGGACGTCGCTCGAGTACCGCTTCGATGCGTCGCAGCGACGCGACGGTGCGATCGCTCACGCACCGGATGCGCCCGAGGTGGCCGAGCTCGCGACGGATGATCGCTTGCTGGGCGCGCACCTCCGCGCGGCTCCCGTACAGCCCCGCGATGAAGCTCCATGGCGCGATTCCGTGGCGGCGGCGCAGCAGGTCCCGCGCGTCGTCGCCCAGATGCGTCGCGCCGTCGAGCAGCTCGGCCGGGTACGGTCCGATGAGGCTCAGCATCACGACGTCGTTGATCAGGTGAAGCTTGGTGTGCAGCGTGCCGCGCAATGCCAGGCGTCGCAGCGCGTCGACGAGGTCGGGCAAATCCTCCTCGCAGTAGAGCTGGAAGGACAATGACCGGAAGTGCTCCGGCTCTGGCATCAGCCAGAGACCGGCGCGCACGACGACGCCGAAGTTCGATTGGGCGAACAGTCCTTCGAGATAGGGGCCGGTGCCCCACTTGTACGTGTTCCATGCGGGCGCGTTCTCCGGCGCGCCACCGGTGCGCAGAAAGCGCCCGTCGGGCAGCACGACGTCGAGACCGCACAGGTTGGCGAAATGATCGCCGTAGGGCGTTTCACCGACGCCCTTCTCCATTGCGTTGCCGATGACGCTGCCGTCCGGAGTGCTGTCGGTCGTGTCGCACCAGAGCGGAATGCCATGCGCCTTCAGGTGGTCGTTGAGCTGACGATAGGTCACGCCCGGCTCGATGACGGCGCAGGCGAGATCGGGATCCACGTGGTGGATCCGATCGAGGCGGTCCAGCACCATGACGACGGTGTCGCCGCGCGCCGGCGTCGCGGAGCCGTATCCCCAGTTGCGGCCGCGGCTGCAAGGCCAGAGTGCGAAGCCTTCCCGGTTCGCCAGCGCGACGATCCGGCGCACCTCCTCGACGTCGGCCGGGCGCACGTAGGCGAGCGGGACCTGCCCCTCCGGGATGAGCGTGCCCGCCTCCCGAGCGGCCGCCTCGCCGATCACGACATGACCTTCCCCGACAATGTCGCGCAACGCGACCACGGCGTCGGACGCCGGGAATTCCTGTTGAATCACGTGTGCCTCGGGCATCCCTGCTCTCTTCGGCCATCTGAGGGTGCCGTCATCGACGGCGCGGGCGGGCCCCGAAAACGGTGCGGTGCGCGTCGCTCACGATCGCGATAATCCGTACCGACGGCTCGGAACGTTATCGGACCGCCCCTGCCCGGTCAAGCGCCCGCTCGAGCCCCTGCCGCGAAACCGCGTCTCCCGGATCGATCTGAAGCGCCTTGCGAAAGCACGCCACCGCTTCGCGAAACCGGCCCTGGTGGTACATCGCGAATCCGAGGTTGCTCTGCGCCAGGCCGTAGCCCGGGTTCAGCTCCACGGCCCGGGCGAAGTTCTTCTCCGCCTCCTGGTACATCTTCTGCTGCGCCTGCGCCGTGCCGAGCTGCAGGTGCGCGGCGACGTTGTCATCCGTGACGGCGATCGCCTGCGTGAAGACCGTCGTCCTGTTGCGCCATGTCCCGACCTGGACGAAGCTGACGACCGCGGCGGCAACGATCAGCGCCATCGAGACCAGAAAGGGCAGCGCCGACGGCACGCGTCGCTGCGCCGCAAGGTCCGCCACCGTCCAGACGACCGCGACGTAGATCCCGATCTGCGGCAGGTACATGTAGTGATCCGCGCGCGCCTGCACGCCCTGCTGGACCAGGCCGATCACCGGCAGCAGGCTGACGAGGTACCAGAACCAGCCGATCGTGATCTGCGGCCGGACGCGAAGCTTCCCCAGCGCCCAGAAGGTCAGCACCGTGACGGAGAACCCGCTGGCCATGACCTGCCAGTTCGGCCATCCGCCGCGCGGAAACGGATAAGTGATCGCGAGTTTCGCAGGCCACGCCAGCGTCACCAGGTACGTCGCGTACGACGTCAGCGCGTTGGCGACGCGAAAGAGCACGCCGCGCTCGGCGAGCGTGACCAGCCCGTCCGACGAACCGTAGGCGATGACCGTCAGCAGCGCAAGGCCCGCGGCGAGCGCCAGGAACGGGATCTTCTCCGCGACGATCCAGGCGGGCGCGGTCCACTTGCCGTCGACGCGCCACCATCGTGGCCGGTGCCAGCCCGCGACCTGGTCGGGCCGAATCCGATCGAGCGGCCAGCAGTCCAGCAGAAGGATGAGCAGCGGCAGCGTGACGAGCATCGGCTTGGACATCAGGCCGAGCGCGAACAGCGCGAGCGAAAGCAGGTACCAGCCCGCGCGGGGCCGCGCGACGTAGTGCACGTACGCGTGCAGGGCGCAAAGGCCGAAGAAGACGCAGAGCAGTTCCTTCCGCTCGGCCACCCAGGCCACCGGGTCGACCGCAATCGGGTGCAGCGCGAACAGGGCCGCGACGAGGGCGCTGCGGCCGACGGCCGAGGTCAACCGCCACAGCAGGAGGTAGAGCAGCAGAGCATTGAAGGCGTGCACGGTCACGCTCGTCAGGTGATGCGCGCCCGCGTTCAGGCCGAACACCTGGTAGTCGAGCATGTGCGACATCCAGGTGACCGGCATCCAGAAGCCAAGGTGAGAGCGCGTGAGCGCCCACTTCACGCCGCCGGGCGTCAGGCCGCCGGTGACCGCCACGTTCTCGTAAACGTACCGGTCGTCGTCGTAGTTGATGAATTCGAAGTCGTGAACCTGCGCGTAGACGGCGCCGACGGCGACGAGGAGTCCGGCCGCGACCAGCAGGTGCCGCGTCCAGGCGGAGCGCCGGTTGATGTCCGCGTCGATCAAGTGCCGCTCAATCGCAAATCAAGAATCAAGATCGAGAATTCCGCCTCTCACTTTATGTTGTCATCGCGGTACGTGCGATAGACGGGCGAGATGTACGCATCGGCCCGCTCGGCGAGCGCGGCCCGCAGCGATGTCGGAATCCCGATGCGGTATCGGACGAGGTCGACCATCCGCTCGTAGGAGGTGATGGTGACGTCCCAGTGCGGATCGGCGTCCTGGGAGTAGGTGCGGATGAAGATCTGATCGACGCCGCACTCGTGCGAGTTGACCGCCACCCAGCCGTCGCCGTCGCGTTTCATGATGTACGCGTAGCTGGGCGCGGGTCCCAGGTCGACGAGCAGGCGACGCCGCTCGGCGAAGTCGCCGCTGTTGAAGATGCCGACGCCGAACCCGAAGATCGCGAAATCCTCCTGCGGCACCAGCAGGTCGACCGGGAGGTTGCCGACCACGATCCGGTGCGTGTCCAGGTCGATCGTGATCTCGACGTACTCGCCGTCGTCCCCGGCCGCGGCGCCGGAATGCCAGAACGTCTTCGGCGTCACGCGCCGGACGTCGGCGGTCGACACCGGGCGGAGCAGGCCCAGGTCGAACCGGCGCCGGCTGCTCAGCGAATACTTGCCCGGCGGGATGAACTCGGCGAGGTGGACCGGGTTGAGGGTGAGCTCGTCGATCCGCGACGGCGGCGCGAGCCCGTCGGGCCCCTCCACCAGGACGTAGCCCTTCCGCAGCTTGCGGCGCGAATCCTGCGTGGAGAAGCCGGCGTCGCGCCCTTCCGCAAGCGACACGGAAACGGTCTCGACGCGCGGATCCGCGTCCCGCAGGCGGTCGAGGTCGACGGAGACAGATACCTCCTTGCGATAGTCGAGTGCCCCGCGCACAAACGCGATCGGAAGCCTGTTGACGCGCGCGGTCATGCCGAAGTAGTCGTCGTCGGGAAGCTCGAACCATCCGTGGTAGATCTCGCCGCTGCGGTCGTTGGCGGAGATTTCCCACAGCCCCGGCGCCAGGCAGTTGTTGATGACGCTGACGCGCAACGGGCGGAACCGCTCGTTGGGGACGAACTCGAAGTCGCTGCCGATCCGGTACGGCACCTCTTCTCGATCTCGCGGAAGGCCGTGACGCCGCCGAGCGGCGCGAACTGCGGATCATCCCGCTCGGGGTCGAGCTGCCGCATGCTCGCCCTTGTCACGACCGGGGCGTCGTCGACGAATATGAGCTGGCGACCGTCGAACTGCGCCCTCACCGCCCGGACCACGAAGTGGTTCGCGACACCCGCGACCACGAATAGAAGCACGCAGATCAGTGCGATGCGCCGAAACATCACCTGCTTCCTTCAGAGTTGTCAGGGGCTGCTCCCGACGAACCGGCCCCTGCGACCCGATTCGCCGCCGTCAATGTCAATGGCTGCAGTCTTATCGGCAATCTGCGGCCGGCCGTTAATGATCTTCAGCCTTCGATGTCTTTTTTGCCCCTGAACGGCATGACTGCGGCGGGCCCGCGGATTCGCCGTCCCTGGCGCTTACGACCGCGGATTATAGGACGGGATGCCTCCTCCCACCGGCGCCCCTTCGAGAGGGGATCGGACCCCGGGTCCGACCCCTTTTCTCCCTCAGACCTCGATTTCGGGCGGTGTCCAGGTGGGAATGGGCGCGGAAACGGGGGCTGACCCCGTTTTCTGCCAGCCGTGCCAGGCGCGGGGGGCCGCGGCGGCGCGCGGGGTGACCTGGTTCGTGAAAGTGGCCAGGACGACCTGGAGGTCGCTGCTGCCCACGAGGCCGTCGGGCACGCCCTGCGGGCCGGAGAGGTCGCCCCGGCCGAGGTCGCCGAGGTCGACCTGCTGGGTGAAGTTCGCGAGCACCGCGTTCAGATCGGCCACCCCGACCGTGAAATCGCCGTCGGTGTCGCCCGGGATCGTCACCGTGACGGTCGGGCTCAGTATGCCGAACGACCACGCCGCCCCGCTGCCGTCCGACGAGAGCGCGGTGCCGTCGACCGCGCCATCAAGAATCTCGAATCGATAGGTTCCCAGCGCCGCAGGGTCGATCTCGTAGTCGATCCGGACCAGCCCCGCACCGTCCGCGACGTGCAACGCCGAGGGCCCGAGGTTCACGGTCGACACGTAGTGCTCCAGCGGCAGCAGGTCCGCGCTGCCCGCGTCGTTCAACGGATCCGGCGCCGTCGCGGCCGGAGACGCGCCGGCCTGTCCGCCACCAGTCAGGCGCACGTCGACGCCGGCGTTCGGGCCGACGAGGCGCACGCGCAGCGCGTAGTCCATCACGTCAACCGTCGAACCGTCGGCCGTCTGCAGCACGAGGTCGATCGATCCGGCGGTGGTCGCCCCCGGCGCCGTCACGATCCGATCCTCGCCGGTGATCGTGATCGCCACCTGCGGCGCCTGCATCACGAGCGAAGGAGGCACGTGCGAAGACAGCACACGCCCCATCTGCGCACGAAGGACGCCAGCGTCGGTTGCATCGACCGTGCCGCTTCCGTCGAGGTCCGCGGCGGCGGTGTACGACCCATCGCCGGTCGAGATGCCGAGCGCGTCGCGCAGCGGTCCGACGTCGAATACCGTCACGACGCCGTCCCGATCGACGTCGGCGGCGGCGGGTCGAAGTCCGAACACGAAGTCGCCTCCGGCGATGCCGTTGCCCGATACCGTGCTCGCGCCTTCGGTCCACTCGCCGTCGAGCGCGTACCCCGCGACGTCGCGCACGGACGAACCAAGGCGAAGCTCGACACGATCCGACGCCACGGGCGCTCCCAGCGTCCAGGTCGCGGCGCTCGTGACGTCATCCCACTCGAAGTCGGTTACCGCGATGCTGCCTCCGCGAGCGCCCGAAATCTGCAGATCGCCCGACCGCACGGCCACCGGCTCGCTGAAGCGTGCGGTCACCTTGTCGATCATCCACGGCAAGGGCGTCATCTGGTTCGCGCCGACCGAGACGCGGTATCCGCCGTCGCCCAGCCCCGCGGCGCCCAGGTGATCCATAAACGATGCGGACCACGCCGAACCGGACACCAGGACCTCCGTCACCTGCGGCGCCACCAGGTCGCGCGCGATCTCGTTGACGCGCACGTCGTCGAATACCGCCTTCGCCTGGTTCGTCCCGAGACCGAGTTCACCATCCAGCACGCCGCCGAAATCGTGGCTGAGCTTGATCGCCCCGTCCACGACCAGCGTCACGCGCCCGTCCTGCAACACGAGATCCAGCTCGTACGCCACGTCCAGGCCGATCGGCTCCGTGATCGCGTCGTCGACGAGCCACGTACCGTTGCTGTACCTGCCGATCCGCCACTCGTCCTGGCCGAAGTAACCCCCGGCGAACTTGAAGTTCGACGTGTCGACGTAATCAAATACGAGCAGCGCGTTGTCCAGCGGCGCGTCGCGCCCCGACACGAGCGCGCTGAACTGCGTCACGTCGGGCCACGGTTCCGAGGTGTTGATGAGGGAGAGCGCGTTGAAACCGGGGATCGCCTCGGCCTCGTACCGGTCCTGGGCGTTGATGGACCAGACACCGCTGGCGGGGTTGAATCCCGCCGCGTTGCCGTCGCTGAAATCCTCGAAGTACGGCCAGGGGCCCCCGCCCGTCCCCGACCCGTCCCGGTCGATCTGGATCGTCTGGTTGACGCCGGTCGTGAACGTCTACACCGTGCCGTCCGGCCAGCGCACCTCGACCGTCACGTCGCTGCCGTGCGCGCCGAGCCCGAAGTGCATCGTCAGCTCGTTCTGAACCCCCTCGCCCGTCGAGGTCCAGGAACCCGTCGTCGTTGAAGTCGCCCCAGACGCCCTCGCCGGGGTGACCGTCGATGTCCCGGGCGGGCAAGTTCTGGAAAAGCGAGAGCCCCGTCCCTCCCTGGTTGCGGTAGAGGTTGCCGTAGGTGTGGAGATCGGCCCAGCCGTCGTTGTTGAAATCGCCCCAGGAGGACTTCCCGATGGCGATGGCCCCCAGACCCACGGAGGCGGAAACATCCGTGAACGAGAGCAGGAGACGGGGCTCGAGGGCCTCGAGCCGGGCCGAGCCGGCGGGTCGTCACGACCGTCTGCGACGGCCCACGGGCGAGGTGACAGCGTTCGTTGGCGTTTGGCGCATCGTTCTCAGGAAGGAACGCTCTCGCCCCTGACCCGATTCCCCGGAATTCTAGCCAGGGGCCCCCAGTCCTCGGGGGCTTGTGGATGAAAAAAAACCTTGTAATCCCAACACTACTGGTGTAGAATTCTCCCGGATCGGCCGCGCGCGCGGCCGGCCGTGGAGACGCGAGGAAAAAGGCAAAATCACCCATCTTTACATCTCGGAAAGGAGCTAGATGATGAACCTTGGTTACCTGCGCACGCTGGTCCTGGCCGTCGCCCTCGTCGTGGCGACCGGAACGGTCCGGGCCGACGACTTCTTCATCGACAACTTCGATGGACCGTCGATCGATACGAACAACTGGTCACCGAACGACACGCACCCGAACTTCGCCATCAACTTCGCCGCTGGCGAGATGACCTACAACATCACCGGCGGCATGGGCGGCGCGACGAGCGGCCTCACCCACTTCTGGAACGGCCCGCTGGGCAAGATCGGCGTCGACGTGGACCCGACCTTCCCGCAGGTCTGGACGTTCAAGGGCCGGACCTCCAACACCCAGACCAACGACTCGAACGGTGGACCGCGCTGGACCATCACCGACGTCTTCTTCGCCAACAACGCGCCGCCGATTCTATGGACCAACGACAATCAGTCCGCCGTCCCAACCTGGTTCGGTCTTCGCATTACGGGCCGGGACGACGGCCTGGTCCAGATGTTCATGCGCGACGAAGTCGGGGGCGACACGATCGTCAACCTCGACGGCGGCGGGGCCAACCTGGCTCACAACGACACGACATGGCGGGTCACGATCGACCCGGTGACCGACACGATCGATATTGATTGGAGCCAGGGCGGAGCGTTCACGAACGCCCTGGACGACCATCCCCTCGAGGGCGTGCTGGCCAGCGCGGCCATTTGGTATCCGATCGTTCGCCACGACAACTCCAGCGACTGGGACTGGGGTTCCGGCAACTGGGCCGGCGTCGACTCCACCGCCACGTTCGACTTCATCCGCGGCGAAATCATCCCCGAGCCGGCCACCCTCGGCCTGCTCGCGGCCGCCGGCCTGACGCTGATGCGTCGTCGCCGCTGAACGTCGCTCGACCATGACAATAAGAAAGCCCGCCTTGCGGCGGGCTTTTTTATTTGTCATGGTCGAGGTCATGGATGCGCCATGCGCCGTGGGCCTCATGACGCCTCGTCCGCGGTCCACCCCCCGGCTCACGCCGGGGGTACGCCGACAGACAGCGCGTAGGACCGTGGGTGTACGGTGGGCGATGGCCCCCCGGCCCACACCCAGTGGCGCACGCCGCGCAACCGCTGGCGTACCGCGCGGCGTAAGCCCGCGGGTCGAAGGCCACAGGCATGCGATGTGCGAGGACCCCCGGGGCGCACACCAAACGCACGCCGCGCAACCGCTGGCGTACCGCGCGGCGTAAGCCCGCGGGTCGAGGGCCACAGGCATGCGATGCGCGAGGGCGCATCATGTCCTGTGTGCGACGAAACCCGGAACCCGGTCTCCGAAGTCTGGCGACTTCGGCTACTTTGCCGCCCTTGACCCGCCGGATAGAATCATCGGAGCCGGAGTCTCCTCATGGATCGTCCCCGCGCCTTCACCCTCATCGAACTGCTGGTGGTGATCTCCATCATCGCCCTGCTCATCGCGCTGCTGCTGCCGGCGATTAAGAAGTCGAAGGCGATCGCGATCCAGCTCACCTGCACGACCAACGTCAAGCAGCTGACCCTCGGCATGATCTCCTACGCGACCGACTCGGATGGCCGCTTTCCGCTGACCCTGCCGGCCGACAGCGGCTTCGGCTGCTGGCAGGACTGGTGCACCTACGGGACGGCGCATGCGGGCACCACCGGCGCGAATTGCCTGGATCAGAGCAACACCGGATGCGAGGCCGTGTCGTACGGCAAGCTTCTGGCCGAGGGGATCGTGACCGCCGAGTCACTTCTCTGTCCCGGGCGCGCCTTCGAGGACTGGCCGGCCGAGGACGTCTATCGGTTCCTGGACGACCCGATGGTGCCCAACGGCGACGGACCGGCATGGGCGCACGGCGTGCCGCTTCCGTGGCGCGTGACCTACATGATGCGCGGCTGGCTCCTCTCGCAGCATGAGAACTGGCGCCTTGAGCCTTCGAGTCCGCCTCGAGTCGATCCGACCTTCGCCATTTCCAGCGACTTCCTCCTGACCGCGAACAATGCCCGCGCCGCTCACGACGTCGGCGTGAACGTCGGGTACTCCGACGGATCGGCGATATTCATGGACGGGATCGACCGTCCCGCCGCGCTCGGCCTTCCGCTGTTCGAGCTGTTCGAGGGTCTCGCCGGCAGCCCCAGCGGCAACGCGGGCTCCGCGGCCCACCGCCTCGCGTACGAATACTTCGACGAAAGGTAGGCAGGCGGCGCCCGCTGTTTTTGATTTGCGATTCTTGATCGATTTCCGAATCGCAAATCAAGAATTTCCTAACGCGGGCTTCGCCCGCAAGTCGGAAAGTCGGAAGGTCGAAAGTCGAAAGAACCTGACTACGGCCAGCGCGGTGGGGCATCGACAGTTCC
>NYZC01000156.1 GCA_002686995.1 Phycisphaeraceae bacterium
GAGACGGGCCAGCGATTGTCGTAGTCCTTTTCCAGGACCGTGATCTGGCCGGCCGCCTGGGCCAGGTACTGGTATCCCATGTAGACCCATTCCTGGTAGGGCTGCCCGTAAGTCGCCGGATCCTGGTGACGGCGCATCTCCTCCACGAACAATCCGGCCAGGTTCGGGCACTCGAACCCCTCGTAAGAGCCCGACGAGTAGTGGTCGAAGACGGCCTCGAGCGTCTCCAGACGGTTCACGGCGATCTCGACCGTCGTGCCTTCCCAGTAGAAATTGGGGAAAGGCTGGCCGTCGGACCACATCGGCATGAAGCTGCCGTGATGATCCTGCGCATACTGGTACAGCGTCTGGCCGGCGCCGCGCAGGTTGGTGGCGCAGATCGTGCGCCGCGCGTATTCGCGCGCCCGCTTGATGGCCGGCAGCAGCAGGGCGATCAGCAGGGCGATGATCGAGATCACCACCAGAAGCTCGATGAGCGTGAAGCCGGCGCGCTGGCGAATCAGGGTGGACGGAGAATCTGTCACTTCGATCATTGTATGCTAGGACAAGAGGAAACACCTCATCAAACCGCGACGGATCATCCTCCATTTTCAGATCCTCCTGAAGAGCCCTCTCCCTGGAAGACAGCGCGTCGCGCGGCTCGAATCATGACCCGGACCGCGCCGTCATCATCTCGACCGCCTGCTCCCACATCTGTCCCTTGCGCCGCCGCGAGACCGCGCGCCAGCTCAGCAGGTGCGTCCTCAGCAGGCCGACAAAGCGGACGTTCGTTCGTCGCCACGAGTTCTCGTCCCCGCTGAGCCGGTCCAGCTCGATCGAGATCACGTGCATGCCGGCGCCCGACGGAGCGATGGAAAGCCGCACTTCCTGGCTGACGCCCAGGTCGTAGGGGCGCAACGAGGTCGTGGCCGTGACCGTCACGACGGGCGCCGGGCGCCGCGGATCCGGCCAGGACACGTCGACGCGCGGCGGGGACGCCGCGAACTCGCCCGAGGCGTCCTCGCCGCGCTCGTCGAACCACCCGGTGAGGAAGGGGACGATCGCCAGCGCGTCGCGCCCCACGTAGGTGAACGGCAACGGGAATGCGAGGTGTCCCGGTGGCGCCGCGGCCGGCAGGCTCCACGACACTCGGTCGGACGGTGACGCGATGCGCGCGGCGCGCCACGCCGGGGGCAGGCTCGACACGATCACCGCCGCCATCAGCGTCAGGGTGACGTAGATCGCGCTTCGGCTGGAATAGTCGATATTCAATCCGAGCGCGCCGCCGGTGCGGTGGCTCAGCCACTGCAGCACCAGCGCCAGCAGGTAGCCCCCGACCAGGCCGATCACCGCGTAGACGAGGCCTTCGGCCAGGAACAGCAGTAGCACGTGCCGCGGCGCGAGGCCCACCGCCGAGTAGATCGAGATCTCCTTTTGCCGTTCGTAGACGCTGCCCAGCATCGTCGTGAACACGATCAGCGATCCGATCGCCAGCGGCAGGACGATGTCCAGGAGCAGGTCGAGACCGGCGAACGGAAACCTGCCTCCGAACCAGGCCAGCCCGTCCAGGGCGTAGCTGATGAACGTCGGCGATCCGTCCATGATCTCGTCGATCAACCGCCGGCGGGCGGCGAACGGCAGACGATCGAACCGCAGCGCGACCGAACTGACCAGCCCGCCTTCCTCCGCGTCCAGCGGCAGGATCACCATGTCCGACGCCGGCACGCGGAGCGACGAGACGTCACGGCCGGTCGGCCGCCCCGCCAGGTCGCGCGTCCGCTGCGCGGCGCGCTGCCGCGACTTGTACCAGTACTCGGGAAGCAGCGGCTCGCCGTCGAGGTCGCGCAGCTTTTCCAGGCCCGCGCCGTCGAACACCCCGGCCACGCGCACCCGCCACCCCGAGAGCAGCACCTCCACCGGCTCGCGCCCAACCGATGCGGGATCGATGCCAAGCGTCGCGGCACTTGCGTCGGAGATGTAGCAGACGTCCTCGTGATCCGACCGCAGCCAGCGACCGCCGGGAAGCAGCATGCGGTCGAGCCCGCTGACGAGCGCCTCGTCAGGTTGCACGTACAGCGCGCCGCGGACAGTGACCTTTCGCGCCGCGCCGCCCGGCGGCGTGTGGTAGATATCCCAGTAGCGAGCGGCGGAACGGCGGGCCACCAGGTGCGCCCGGTCGCCGTACCGCGCCCGGACCGACGCGAGATGACCGGCCGACTGGCGATCGTAGCGAAACATCACGCCCTCGAATCCGGAGGGCCCGAGCGCGATCTGCCGGCCCAGCCACTGCGGGCGCGGCGCGGTGAAGCAGACCAGGCAGAAGCTGACCAGGACCAGCGCGGCGACCGTCGAACCGGTGCGCATCTTCCGCTTGCGCATGTTGTTCAGGCCCAGCGCGAACGCCACCGACGCCGCAGCGGGGGGCGAGACTTGACCGCCGTCCGCCGTCGATCGCCCCGTGCCGGCGCGGCGCAGATCGGCGATGCGCTCCGCGAACTTGCCGACGATGAACACCAGAATCAGCCCGCAGAGCATGAGAATGACGAAGCCGACCAGCACGATCAGCCCCGACGACACGAGTTCGTACACCGGGTGCGTGGCGCGGATCAGCAGGAAGCCGGCGAGGAAGAAACCGAAGGTGGCGATGATCCGAGCCTTGAGGTCGCCGCAGCCGATCAGCAGCCGCTCGGCGAACAGGCTGAACGGTACGAGCAGAAACAGATAGAGCAGGATCCCGTTCACTGCGTCGGCAACGGTCGACCGAACGCGCGGGTAGATGCGCATCGACGCGGCGTTCGACGCCGCCAGGTCGCGATAGGCCTGCGTGTACCGGCGCTCCCTCAGCGCCGCCCGACCGGATTCCAGCCGCCGCCGCGCCTTGTCCGCGAGCTCGATCGAGACCGGATCGCCCAGTCCCGCGCGGAGCTGACCGGCCAGCCGCCGGTCGTTGAGCCGCGCCCCGTTCCCGGCCGCGTCCGCCTCGTGGAAGATCACCCGCCGGTTCGCACCGGCCAGGTAGCCGGCGCCCCCCTCGCCCATCAGCACGCCCTTCGTCTGCTGTCCGAGCCGGTGGTAGTTGGAGATCGAGAAGCCGTAGTACCGGTAGTGCGGGTAGTTGCGCTGCCGCAGGAAGAACCGTTCGCCGCGCGGCGCGAACACGGTGGCGCCGTGCTCCCAGTCGTGCGTGACGGAAAACGCCTTCAGCGGCGCCCGCGTCCTGGCGTCGAGCATCTCCAGGACCACCGGCTGATCGTTCGGGCCGACGAGCTGAAACAGGTCCAACGGGGACATGCGCTTGAGGACGAGCGTGACCCGCGTCTCGGGTTCGCGGTAGTGCTCGACCTCGCTGACCTTGTACGGCTGGCGCTGCCCGTCGTCGCCCATGTCGCGGGCGGCGGTGATCGCGCCGGTGGGTCCGTCAATGGCGTAAGCGTCCGCGAAGAGCGTATCGGGCCCCCGCTCGACCGCGGGGAATCGAAACGTCCCGTCGACCGTTCGCTCGACGAACAGGTAGCGTCCCAGCATGTCCTTGACGACCACGACCACGTCCGCGACGCGCCGATCGGGCAGGATGGCGCTGGGTCCCCCGACGGTGACGACCCGCCCTCCGAAATCCGAGAACCACCGCCTCTGGTGTGCGGCCGCGCCGCCCGCATGGAGCATGGCCGGGCTGCCCGACAGCACCTGGGCGGCAAGACCGGTCAGAAGCTGCGTCTGGGCCGCGAGATCCGCCAGGTTCGTCTCACGATCGAGTGGCGTCTGGTACTCGTCCGGCGGCCGGGCGCCGGCGAGAAGGATCGACGCCTGCATCATCCCGTGAAAAGTCGCCTGGATCTGGTGCAGCGTGCTCTTTTGAACCTTCTCCACGGGAAAGACGCGGTTGCGCCCGGTGTAGGTCCAGGTGCCGCCGTGCCCCTGCACGTTGGCCAACTGGCGGGTGACGGCCGACGGATCAGCCGGGCGGTTCCACCACTGCAGCCACCGCGCGACGACCGCGTCGCGCCCAGGACCGAGCGCGCGAACCACCGCGCCATCGCCCTGGTACGTCAACCGCCGGCCGGCCGGGGCCGGCGCCAGCACGAACAGGTACGTATGCTCGAACGGCGCGAACAGGTCCGCGACCCGCACCGTGTCGCGATGCACGCGCGATTGCCGCCGCGCATACGCCTCGCTCCGGGTGAGCTCCGTCCCCAGGCGCGTGCGGCTGTCCGATGCGTCCAGCACGTCCGGGAAGAAACGCTTCAGCTTCGCTCCGTCGGCGCCGGCGGCCGAGCGCGCGCGGCGCAAGCGCCGGTTCGCGTCGGCCAGTCTGTCGAACCGAGGCCCGGCGCCGGGCCGTTCGGCCGCAACCCACGCCAGGCGCGCGGCGGCGGCGTGCTCGTCGACCTCGCCGATGTATCGATCGATGACGCGCTGCACGATCGACGTGAGCGCCTTTTCTGCGTCATCGCCCGCCTCGCTCCAGAGGCGGCTCTCCTCCGCTGCGCCCAGGTCCCAGTAGTCGCCGCGCCGCCCCACCTCGCCGGCGCGCTGCACCGCCGCCTCCGCCCGCTCCGCCTCTTCGAGCCGCCGGGCGAGCAGCGCGCGGTTGCCCGCGAAATCGATGCGTTGGCCCATCGCATCCATCAGGCGGCGGGGGCCTGCCGCGGCCCTCCCGATCCCGGAGCACGCGACGAAGATCGTCGTGCGGCTGAGCCCTTCGCGCTGCGCCCACAGGGCCCGCGCCGATTCGAGCAGCGCCGTGGCGGAGCAGGCCTCGAAATGTCCCGGCGCCTGATCGGGGACGACCGACCAGGTGTCGGTGAACCCCATGAGGACCAGCGCTTCATGGCTCGGCTTCCACGGCCGCAGCACGCCGTAGACGTTGCGGGCCGTGCGGCGCTCCCAGTCGATGCGTGCGGTGATCCGGACGCGCCGGCCGATCAGTCGATCGACCGGGCCGTCCGCCAGGAACCGCGGGATATCGGCCGGAAACTTGAGCACCTTGTGGCCGTAGTGCCACGGATCGTCCGACGCGCGGAACACGATCGCCCGCGCCCCCAGCTTCGCCGCCGCGAGCCAGTCGGGGCCGCGCGTCATCTCCAGCAGGACGATCCGCCCCTCGACCGCCTTGCCATCGAGGTCCTCGAGGCGCCCCGTGCCGCCGTCGATCAGTTCACCGACCAGCCCATCCGGCGGCGTCGTGCAGGTCCGCACCAGGTTCGGCCAGAACGGCGCCAGCGAGACGTCCCCGGCGTCGCCGCCGTCTTCGAGGGCGAGCCGGCAATGCTTCGTCACCGGAATCGTGACCGGGAACGACTGGTCGAAGACCTCCATCCCCTCGAGCTTGCGCAGCTCCTGCTCGATGAACCGCGCCGCTTCGACGTCGCCGGGCGAGCCGGCGAGGCGAGACGAGTGTTCCGTGATCCGGTCATGGGTGCGCCGCACGCGGTCGATGGTGATCTGCTCGAAGAGCCGATCGAAGTCGACATCCCCGGACAACGCGACGCGCAGCCGGGCCTCGCGCGCCGGTGCGGCGCCCTGGAAACCGATCAGCATCACGATGACGAGGACGCCTCCGGCAAGCGCTGCAAGAGCCCAGGCGATTCGGCGCATGGGGTAAGGATAACCTCGAGCTCTCGCAAGTCCGCCTACGCGGCCCGCTCGAACACCAGGCTCTCCAGAACCCTCCACGCGGCCATCGTGAGCAGGTCCCCGACGAACAGGCCGACGCAGAACGGGCGCAGCGTGCTCCGGCTGAACTGCACGCCGCCGAAACGAAGTCCCAGGCGCTTGAGCAGGTGCCCCACCGCGATGCTCGGCCACAGCGCGCCCATCGCCGGCGTGAACGCGAGCGCGAATCCCAACGGGTGAAGCGGAAACCCCAGCCACATCGTTCGCGCGAGCGTCAGCAGGCCCGCGGCCGCGAACGACAGCCCCGCGACCAGGAACAGGTCCGGCGCGAACCGGGCGATCTGCCGCCGCGACGAAGGCGTCAGGATCGGCGGCTCGTCCGGATGACCGTCGAAGTGGTCCTTGATCCACTGGTTCTGGTAGTCGAGACCGTGCATCGTGTTCTCGTGCTGGTGCCACGTCTGGCTGACGGCCGGGTGCATGTTGGCCGAACCCACCGTGTACGCCCAGGACAGCACGACGATCCCGCCCACGACGAAGGCGATCACGAACGCCGCCCAGAGGCACGTTCGCATGGCCCGCAGCGGCACGCCGGCGCGGGTCGCGGCCGCCATCGATTCAGCCATGATCGGCCCGAGCATGACGAACGCGCCGAGGAACAGGAACGACGCCTGGCGGGGCAGCAGTGTCTCGCGGAAGCCCAGCATCAGGACGCCCCCCAGCGCGAACATGACTGCAGGCAGGGCCCCGGGCAACCAGGCGAGATGAGGCAGGCCCGTCTCGGCGCGAATGCGGGCGGCCGTGACGGCGCAGAGCAGCGTGAAGATCAGGTACGCGAGCATGAACAGCGCACTCACCTGCGCGAAGTGCGCGAAGCCGAGTATCAGCACAATCGACACCGCCAGCCCGATCGCGGCACCGCGATAGGTCATCGCCTCGGACGTGTCATCCGCGCCGCCCCGATCGAGGACGCGGCGTGCCACACCCGCAAGGTGCCGGCGCGCCGCGTACACATAGAAGCAGGCCATGAAGAGAAAGGCGCCGAGCAGCAGCGGTTCGGGGCTGAGCGGCGTCGGGCCGTGGGCGCCCAACCGCATCGTCCGCAACGGTGTGAAGTGACCCCCGACGCGGTACAGCAGGCCGAGACCGAAGAACACCAGGAGACTGAACGACATCTCCAGGTTCATCAGGAACGCGACCGCCACGAACGCCGGCCTGACGTCGAACACCATCGCGTCTCCCGCGGTGGCGAGCCCCTCGCGGATCGGCCCGACGGGCAGCAGGCTCGGAAGAAACAGGTTCATGCTGACCGCGGGGATCTCCGGAACGTAAAAGTGCAGCCGCTGCAACGACAGGTGCAGCACGCACGGCCCGAACCCGACCCAGAACGGGATCGAGCGCCAGAGCAGCAGGCGGCCGTCGCCGTCCCCGCGCGTCAGGTCCTGGAGAAACGTCTGCAGGGGAAAGGTCAGGCGATCGGTGACCTCCCAGTCACGATAGAACACCGTCACCAGGCAGAACATCGAAAGGAACGTGCCGACGACGAACAGCGACCAGACGGCGAGCGGTCGCGCCCACGATCGCCACGGCACGCGGCCCCAAAGCAGGTGGCGCCAACGATCGGGGCCCGCGTCGGGGCGCATGCGGACGATCGCGCGGTCCCCGTCCGGAAGCTGCTCGTAGATCCGGGGTCCCGCTTCTTCGTAACCCTCATAGAACCGAAAGACGTCCTCGGTGTCGATCAGGATGACGTCCCGCGCGTGGAGCGCGCCGGTACCCGTGAATCGGATCTGGACGATGAAGTGGTCCGCGAGCTCGCGCGGCACGAGGTAATCCGATCGGCCGGTGGTGACGAATCGATCGGGCGCCAGAAGGGACGGCTCCGTCACCGCGCCGAGGTTGGCGATCACGGCAAGACGCTCGGCGTCGACTCCGGCTTCCAGGGTCACCTGCGATCGCGGCCCGACGTCGTCCAGGCGCAGCTGCGCGCAGATCGCGTAGCGGAACCGGGGCTCGACGAACCGCGCGGCCTGTGCCCGGTCGAGCTCCATCGTGACCCGCGATTGATCTTCCGGCGACCGGTGAACGATCCGCAGGCATCGACCCGGCCCGTCCGGGGCCTCCACGACGCCGCTTTCGGCCGCGTCGACCGTCCAGCGTATCCCCGGCCCCGGCGCATCCTCCACGCTCGCCCCCTGCAGCAGGTTCGCCTGGTTCGGCCACAGGTACGGCGAGATTCCCATCGCCTGCGACAGGCGGCGCACGCGGAGGTACTCGATCTGCAAGCCCGGGAACTGGTGCCAGAACGCCGACCCGAGCACGGGCACCGCGAGAAACAGCATGCAGAAGACGGCGATCAGCTCGCCGCGGGTCACGGCCCAGCGGCGCCGCAGCAGGGGGACGGCCGCGCAGCCGACGAGCAGCGGCACGAACAGGCCGAACACCATCGCGGAGGGCACGCCCGGCATGTGCCACGGCCGACGCGCCAACTCGTGCTGCAGCAGCGTCAGATCGCTCGACGGCGCGGCGCGATACACGCCGGTGTACTGGATCACGATCGCCCCGAGCACGATCAACGGCGCGGCGATCAGAAGCACGCGGCCGATGCGGAACGGCTCTGATGTCGGGACGGGCTTCAAGCGATCGATCGCACTACTTCACCTCAGGGTTCCACCGTCATCACCAGTTCCTCCATGCACGGGACGTTCTGACCATGGTCGGCCGTGCTCGTCCAGGTCAGTCCCAGCTCGTTGTCGCCGCTTAGGGGCGAGCAGTCCGCGAGGTCGAGTTCGACCCAGGTGCAGATCATCTCGGCGTCGGCGCGGTCGACCGTCCGCCGGAGCTTCGCGGCGTCGATCACGGCGCCGTTGACGTCGGCGTCGAACGTATCGCCGTCATCGCAGTGAATCATCCGGAATCGCAAGGTTCCTGCGAGCTTTTCGCCGTCGCGGCCGTCGGCGACGCGGAACGGCAGCGCCTGGCGCCGGCCGCGCTTGCCCTCGTTGAAGTAGAGCGTCGGGCCCTTGAACGCACCGTGCATGCTGCGCCCGCTCTCGAGGTACTTGTAGTTGCGCTCGAGGCCGTGGTAGTCGCGCTTGTAGAGCGGCAGGTAGTGATAGGTCCGCCGACCGGTCTGCACGCGCCGCGGATCGACGGCCTCGAGGATCCAGCTCTGCATCCGCTCCCGTTGCGCGGGATCCTGCCCCCACTTACCGTAGCCGTGGACGTTGAAGTTGTTGGGGACGTTCCACAGGCCGATGCCCGTGGCGCCCCACGCATAATGGTTGGCGGCGATCGCGCGGGCCTCTTCGGGCCGGTTCAGCATGCGCTGGTAACCGGTCCAGCCCGGCGCGTCGGCGCCGGGACGCGGCAGCGGATCGGGCTTGCCGTTCCAGCAGCCGCCGATCATGTCGCCCATCATGGCGTAGACCTCGCAGTTCGTGCCTTCGGCCATGGCCGCGAACTGCTCGACGTTGAGCGCCGGCCAACTGCAGTTGTGCTCGCAGGCGACGACGTAGTCCAGGTCGCCGCGCCGGATCCACGCCGCCGTGTCGAGGCCGGC
>NYZC01000157.1 GCA_002686995.1 Phycisphaeraceae bacterium
CTGAGCGGCAGCCGGTTGACGCTCAACAGCGGCGGAACCGCGGAGAACCTGGACAACGTGACCACGATCGACCGGTCCAGCATCTTCGTGAACGGCGGGGTGACGGTGTCGCTGCCGATGGTGATCGGCTACGCGCACGGGGGCGGCAGTTCCGTCGACCATTTCCTGCGGGCCAACGGTTCGGGCAGCGTGCTGGACCTCCGGAACGTGATCGCGGTCACGGGCAGCCTCGATCCGGGCGACGGCAACGCCGACCTGCTGATCGAGGCGCTGAACGGCGGTCGCGTCGACCTGGGATCCGCGACCGGGATCAACGGCCCGGCGCGCATCAGGGCGACCGGCGCCGGCGGAGAGGTGGACATCTCGGCCGTCGCGAGCTTCACGGACGCCAACCCGCAGGTGACTTCTCTGCTGTCGACCAGCGACGGCGGCCGCATCCGGATGGGCGCCCTCACGAGTCTCGAGAATGTCGACCTGGAGGTGCGCGGGCCGATGGAGACGAGCCAGCTGACATCGTTCCGGGGCGGCTCGATCACGGTGAACGGGGTGGCGGCGGACTTCTCGTCCCTGACGGATCTCAGCGACAGTCGATTGACGCTCGACGACGGCGGGACGGCGCAGAACCTGGACAACGTGGCGACCGTCGACGACTCCAGCATCTTCGTGAACGACGGCGTGACGTTGTCGCGGCCTGGCGTTCGACAACGATGGGAACCTTCTGGCCAGTTCGATCCGCGGCGTGGTGTACCGTCTGGACCTCGACCCGTCGTCGGCAGCGGCGCCGATGCTGACGGGGATCCCGGTGGTGGCGGAGGACGGGACGCCGGCAGACGGCGGGGCGGCCTCGGCGAACGTGGCGCAGGTGATCGAGCTGACGGGGACGGACTTCACGACCGGTACGCGTGTGGTGTTCGAGACGCGGAACAACGGCGGGGGCGTGTCGACGACGACGGTGACGCCGTCCGGGGTGAGCGAGGACGGGACGCGTCTGCAGGTGATTGTGCCGGACCTTGCGACGACGGGCGACGTGCGTCTGGCGGTGGGGGCGCAGGGGGGCACGTCGAACCTGGGCTTCGGAGGTTGGAACGACTCGATCAACCGTGACATCGGGGTGAGCTTCACGGCGACGTCGTCCACGGCGCAGATTCTCTTCGCGGACGGGGGCCTGCAGGGTCTGAGCGACGAGTCGTGGGGGATCGACAACGTGTCGGTGGCGCTGTCTTCGACGCCGCAGTCGCCGTTGTTCCTCGACGACTTCGAGTCGGGTGCGGACCCGCGGTGGACGGTTTCGACGACGGACAACTCGGTGCCCGGTGCGTTCAGCCGATTCTCGGGTCGTTTCAGCAACGGTCAGCAGGTGCTGAACCTGGACGGGCTGACGGCCGGCCAGCAGTACGACGTGGAGTTCGACTTCTACGCGATCGACTCGTGGGACGGCAACAGCACGAGCAACGGCCCGGACGTGTTCAACGTGTTCGTGGACGCGGTTGAGGTGTTCAGCGAGACGTTCGTGCACTCGGGGACGAACCAGAGCTTCGGTCAGCTGGCGGGCGGGGTGGTGCCGCTGCAGATCGTGCCGGTGATTTCGGTGCTGAGTGGCCGTCCGGGTCTGGACGCTTCGTTCACGCTCTTGGGATCGGGCTTCATGGAGGGTGCGAGCACGATGACGGTGGGCGGGGTGCCGTTCGAGGACGTGTTCACGAACGACCGTGTGGACGTGTCGGGCAGCCGCAACAGTTCTTACGTGGGGATCTCTCGTTTCGCGTTGGAAGGTCCGATCCGCGTAGAGACTTCGGGCGGCTACGACGAGATCGCGGGCCCGGTGTTCGGGGCGCCTTCGTTCGTGGACCTTCGCGGGATCGAGACGACGGCGTCGCGTGGCGTGCCGGCGAATTCGGGCGCGGCTTCGGCGAACCCGGGTCAGTCGATCGTGCTGACGGGTCGTGCGTTGACGGGGAGCACGCTGGTGCAGTTCGAGGCGGTGGACGACGCGGGCGAGTCGGGTGTGCTGACGCGCACGGGGACGCCGAGCGCGGACGGGACGCGTCTGACGGTGGTGGTGCCGGCGCAGGCGCGGACGGGCGAGGTGCGTGTGGTGGGGGATTCGGAGACGTCGCTGGCGCTTCAGATCGTGCCGCAGCTTTATTCGTTGGGGGGGACGCTCGCGTCGGGCGCGTCGCTGGTGCTGGAAGGTCGTGGTCTGGTGTCGGGCGAGCTTTCGGTGACGATCGACGGTCAGGCGGCGACGGGTCTGGCGTTCACGACGGTGTCGGATTCGGGCGCGGGTCAGCAGGTGGTGGACGCGACGGTTCCTTCGGGCGTGGGCCCGGGGGTGATCGTGGCGTCGACGGCGGGTGGAAGCTTCACGCTTCTTTCTTCGGAGACGGTCAGTGCGCTGGCGGACGTGACGACGACGGCGGACGTGGGTGACACGCTCTCGACGGCGTTGGCGGTGAACCTTCCTTCGAACCGGGAGGTGCTGATCGATCCTGAGATCGGTGACAACGCGTTCGGGGGTCGTGACGTGGACGTTTTCCGGCTTGACGACCTTGCGGCGGGCGACGTGCTGACGATCGACGTGGACCGTCTGAACGAGAACCTGCGTTACGCGCGTCTGTTCAACGCGTCGGGGACGCAGCTGGCGGCGGACGTGACATCGGGCGGGAACAGCAACGCGCGGATCAACAACTACACGGTGCCTTCTTCGGGGACTTACTACGTGGGGGTGAGCGGCTGGGCGAACACGACGTACGACCCTGAGTTGGAGAACAGCGGGACGAACGGTGGCACGGGCCCGTACACGCTGAGCATCCGTCGGGTGGACGGTGGGAGCACGAGCCTGAGCGGCCTTTCGACGTCGGCGGGCAGCGGTACGGCGCGTCGGGCTTTCGCGGGGTCGGCGAACCCGGGCCAGGTGATCACGCTGGCGGGCGTGGGCCTGTTGTCTTCGGACCGTGTGGTGTTCACGACGGTGAACAATGCCGGGGCGCTGGGGTCGCAGGCGGTGTCGGCGTCGAGCGTGGCGCCGGACGGGACGAGCCTTGAGGTGACGGTGCCGGCGGCGGCGACGAGCGGGCGGGTGCGTCTGGAGCGCGAGCGTTCAGGCGTGTTCCTGCAGGTGGTGCCGACGATCGCGGACCTGGACCAGGGCGTGAGCGACGTCTACCACAACGGGGGCCTGCGGATGCGTGGCAGCGGCTTCGCGGAGGGCGGGACGTCGGTGCACTTCGACGGATCGCAGTGGTCGGACGACAGCGTGGGTTCGAGCCTGCTGAACGTGTTCGACTCGAGCGGTCAGAACAACTTCCTGGACGTGCAGATTCCCAACGGGGTGCCGTTCGGTCCGATCTCGGTGTCGACGCTGGGCGGACAGAGCGCGCCGTTCGGGGTGCGCCTGGACGCGATCACGTCGGTGGCGGGCAGCGGGGTGCCGGTGGACGGAAGCGCGGCGTCGGCGAACACGGGCCAGCAGATCACGTTCACGGGCATCGGGTTCGACACGTCGACGGACGTGGTGTTCCGGTTGGTGAACGCCAGCGGCACGGAGTTCGAACGCGTGGTGCGTCCGATCGGGGTGGAGCCGGACGGGACGTCGATGACGGTGGTGGTGCCGACGCAGGCGCTGACGGGGACGGTGGGGGTGGTGGGCGACCTGAACGGCGCGGGGGTGCCCCTGCAGGTGGTGCCGGTGGTCACGAACGCGGACATGCGCTCGGTGGTGTCGGACGGCAGCAGCGCGTCGGTGCGTCTGCGCGGCAGCGGCTTCGTGGAGAGCCACACGAGCCTGTACACGTTCGGGAGCGTGCCGGTGGTGGACACGAGCACGTCGGGCACCGGGGTGAACGTGTTCGACTCTTCGGGTCAGAACAACTTCGCGGACGTGGCGGTGGTGCCTTCTTCGGAATTCTTCGGCGCGGTGACGGTGACGACGGCGGGGGGCACGAGCGCGCCGTTCGAAGTGGGATACACGGACCTGCAGGGGGTGGCGCTGACCGGGACGGCGGCGGACGCGGGTCAGGCCTCGGCGAACCCGAGCCAGGCGGTGACGGTGGTGGGCACGGGGCTGAGCACGTCGACGGACCTGGTGGGCCGGTACGTGGACAACGGGGGGACCGTGCGAACCGTGCTGTTGAACCCGGCATCGGTCAACGGAGACGGCACCGAGGCGACGCTGACGGTGCCGAACTACTTCAACGGGGCGTTCGATCTGAACGTGGTGGGCGCATCGTTGAGCGCGTTACTTCAGGTGGTGCCGCAGGTGACGTCGCTGGACGTGACGAGCGCGACGAACTGGCAGCTTCAGGGCCGCGGCTTCGTGGAGGGCAACGACAGCGTGTACGCGTTCGCCGGCGGTTCGGCGACGGACACGAGCACGTCGGGCAGTCCGATCAACGTGTTCAACATCGGCGGCAACGCGTCGGACAACGACGCGGTGAACCTGGTGCCGGTGCGTTCGGGCTTCGGCGACCTGACGGTGACGACGGCGGGCGGGACCAGCCAACCGTTCGCGACGAACCTGCTGCACCCGGGGCTGGGCGGTCTCCACGACATGGCGTATGACCCGTCGACGGGCGAGGTGATCGTGACGAACGGTTCGCAGTTCCACCGGGTCGACCCGGCGACGGGGACGGTCGCGGCGAGCCTGGCGATGCCGGACGGCAACACGAACAACATCGGCCTTCAGATCCTTCCGGTGGCGATGACGCTGGGGACGACGGTGGTGGCGGCGGGGAACCTGCTGGTGACGGACGGGGACGCGAGCACGGACAAGGTATTCGCGGTGGACCCGTCGGACGGGACGATCCTGGCGACGCTGGACCTGGGGGTGAACGTGAACCCGGTGGCGGGCGCGTACCACCCGGGGACGGGCCACCTGTTCATCATGGACGACAATCCGAACGAGATCCACGAGATCGACGCTTCGGACGGGATGATCCTGAACACGTTCGCGACGCCGTTCGACATCAACTGGGGGGGCATGGCGGTGGATCCGGTGACGGGGAACCTGTGGATCGGCTCGAGCCAGGTCTCGACGGTGGCGGAACTGCAGCCTGACGGGACGGTGGTGCGCCAGGTGAGCCTGTCTTCGCAGAGCGTGGCGGGCGAGATCAGTGGCCTGGCGTTCGACAGCGGCGGGAATCTTCTGGCCAGCTCGACAAGGAGCGTGGTGTACCGTCTGACGCTCCCTTCGTCGAGCCGTTCGCAGAGCGGCGACGGCGCCGGGGGCGGCGGCACCGATTCGACTCCCGAGCCCGTCAGGCCGTTCGGACCGGCGCCCAGGACCATCCCGAGACGCAATTTCTTCAACGACCCATCGATCTTTTCCGTCCGGTCCACGTCACCGCTGGATGCCATCATGGGGCCGACGGTCGCAGCGGACGGCGGGGGCGAGGACGCCCAGGTCGACCTGATCGTCTGAAACCGAACTCGATTCGGTTGTCGCGAAAAAGGACTCCGAAAATGCTTGACAGGCATCCATCCGGAGGTAGAGTCTAATCAGAGAACGTCTGCGCATTGCGCAAATTCAGGAGGAAGAAGAATTGAGACGCCACCCGTTTCCCGCATTGCTTGTCGTCGCGATCATGACGATGACGGCTCTGAATTCATCGCCGGCCAGGGGGGTCACGATCTCCTTCTCCTCGACGCCCGCTGATCTGTCGTCGCTCGCGATGAGCGACCTGGTGACGATCGACGTCAATCTCGACGGGCTCGGGCCGACGGGCACGCTCGAACTGCTCGCCGCGACGGTCGACTTCGACGCGACCGTGTTCAGCCTGACCGGCATCACGCCCGGCCCGATCATCCCGGATCCCTTCGGGTTCTTCGGCACGCCGGGACCCGGATTCGCCGACGGACTGTTCGACGCGTTCTTCACGTCCAGCGGCACCGATCTGATCACCATGAACGGCATCTTCTTCTCCTTCGATCTCGAGGTGATCGGCGCCGGTGCGGGAGAGATCGACCTGGATTTCGGCGAAGCGTTCGTGGACGTGCTGGGGTTCGTGGAGGAGCCCGTCGACATGGGGCCGCCGCTCGAGTTCGCGGCACCTTCTCCGGACGGCGTCATTCCCGAACCGCTGACGGCCACGCTCGGTCTGATCGGCGTCGCGGGGATCGGTCTGTCGGTGCGCCGGCGCCCTGTCCGCTGACACCTTTCGAACATGACTTCTCGACGTGCGACGCGCTGCTGAACCTTCGATTTCAGTTCAGGTGCGTCTCCAGCGTGCGGCGGATCTTCTCCAGTGCCTGGTTCTGGATCTGGCGCGTGCGCTCGCGGGTGTATCCGACCATGCGGCCGACCTCGACGAGGTTGGGAATGCGCTCAGCTTTCTTCGGGTCGAGAGGGAACCGGGCCTTCAGAATCGTCTGCTCGATTTGCTCGGGTTCGTCCACTTACATGGTTAAGATCAAGGAGATGGCATTCGAACGCGCGAGCACGCCTCGATCGGGATTCATCTCTGTAGGGGCTGATTGTCAAGCAGACGATTGGCCTATGGAGGTTTCAATTTCGCGTCTCCGCGGTTCGGCGTTGTTGCCCAA
>NYZC01000158.1 GCA_002686995.1 Phycisphaeraceae bacterium
GGACATGTGCGTACGCCCGATCTCGAACCCGGACCCTACGACAGGCACAACCCCTTCGGCGAAGTGCTGCCGTGGGTGAGGGTCGGCGAGACCGACGTCGTCCCCTGGAACTCAGTGCGATGTAACGACTGAGCAGGCCGTAAGAGTCCGGGGTTCTGATCCCGAGTCATCGGTTCGATGCGTTACCGGGTCTGTGGCCACCTGTCGCGAACTTGAGAACAACTTTCGTTGACTAACATGCACTGTTGTTGTTCCTGTGGAACAGCATAACTGCCAACAACAACGCCGCGCAGTTCAGATAGAACGATGAATATGGAAAAGACCGGTTTCAGAATCAGCCATGAGCCTCTGACGAACCTGTCGGCGGATGACCAGTGGCATTATTGGAGTCGAGAACCGGTCCTGCGATCGATGCCCGACGGCCGTCTCATCTGTTGGGTCGCTTCCGGCGGACCTCGAGAGGGAGACAAGAACAACGTCGTGCTGATCACACGAAGCTGGGACCGAGGCGAGACATGGACGACGCCGGAAGTTTTCTGTTCACATGAAGGTCGAGCCGTGTTCGGCACGGAGCACGTCCCTCACGGTCGCGCCAGTAGGAAGTAAGCGGAAGGCGGAAGGGGCGCTGTTCGCCTCGAGGCCGGTAATCAGCAGGGCGTCCACGCCTTATGTGGCGAGAACTCGCGCAACAAACTCCAGAATGTTGTGGCGGATAGCACGGCGGGCGACGGAAGGTCAGGTTCTTTCGATCCGACAGCTCGTGATTGCCTTGAGGCGAAAGCACAGATCGTCGCTCTCGCTCTCGACTTGCTCGACGTTCTTACCCGGGACGAACGCACCATCGTACCAGATTGCGCTTCCGTTCAACGTGACCGCCCCGAACGGCTGCCCCATCGAGGGAAGGCGGACCAGGTAGCTTCGCTGCGAAGGCGAAGCGATCTCCAGGGTCATCCCCTTCGGCGCATCGCGACGCCATGCCACGCTCACGTCGCCCAATGGCGTCGGCACCGTTCCCCGCACATGCACGAGGTCGCCGGGGTGCGGCGCGATCTCGGTCTGAGCGAAGCCCGGCGCCGCGGGCTGGACGCCGAGGATCTCCGACATGAGGAATGACGCCGGCCAGGCGCCCCAGCCGTGGCAGTAGCTGCCCTGGGTGAAGTCGCACGTCTCCGGCCAGTTGGCGCAACCGTGCTCCAGGTAGTACTTGCCCCAGTGGTTGCGGACGTAGGCGAGCGCGCTGTCCTGCTCGGAAACCTCCGACAGCGCCAGCAGGAGAATGCCGCAGAAGAAGAGCGAGTTGATCCCGATCCACTGCCCTTGCCCCGCCAAGACGCGCCTCAGCAGCGCCGAGCCGCGCTCCGCCTGGACGATCCCCAGCCACGTCGCGAGGATCTGGGCGTGCTCGCTGCAGACGGCGCTGGGGGCCCCGTCCTTGACGAAGTCGACGAAACAGTCGCGCTCGTCGCTCCAGTACGTTCGCCGGATGGCTTCGGCCAGAACCCGCGCCCTGTCGGCCATGGTCTCGGCAACGTCGTCACGACCGACGGTCTCCGCCATGCGCGCGACACGCTCGATCATGTCGCAGTAGAACATGTTGTACACGGCACGGCTTCCGCTCTGCTCGATGTTGTCCGACCAGTCGAAGAAGTACCAGCCGTTGAAGTCATGCAGCAGGCCGTCTTCCTCCTCGCACTCGCGCAGCCAGTCGCTGAATCTCAGAGCGGACGGGAGCAGTTCCTCGAGGATCTCCATCTCGCCGGAGTAGACGTAGAAATCCCACAGGGCTCTCACCCAGAGCATGTTCCAGACCGGCACGATGTAGTCACCGCCGAACGGAAAGTCGGCCGGATAGAACGCCCACATGGAGCCGTCCTCGCGCTGAGATTGCGCGACCTGGCGGAGGAACTTGCGGGCCAGATCGAGATCACCGAAGGCGTAGTAGTTGACGAGGGCCTGGGCCCATGCGTCCCCGACCCACTGGGTTCGCTCGCGGGCGGGACCGTCCATGAAGCAGTCGGCCATGCAGAGGTGCAGCGTCCTTCGGCTGATGTCCCAAATCCGGTTCAGCAGTTCGTCCGAGCATTCGAAGCTTCCCCGGTCCCCCACCGGGTACTCCCATGCGTTCATCGAGATCGATTCGATCTGAACGGTGGCCCGGCCGAGATTCGAGAAGTCCACCCTCAGGTAGCGCAGGCTTCGGGGCAGGTAGACCTCGAACTGCTGTGATCCCTTGCGGGTGTGATAGCGATCGGCGTAATAGCCGCGCGCCTCCGCGGACATGGTGTCGACGGTCCCGTTCGTCAGGAACTCCGAGTAGGCGAAATCGACGATCACCCCCTCCTGCTCCGTGCTCAGGCGAATGGTCGGGAAGCCCGAGACCTCCTGTCCGAAGTCCAGCAGGACCGAGACGCCCTGGCGATCGCGCGTGCCCCGCACCACCCCGCACGCCGGCCCCCACACACGGACGTTCTCGACACCGTCGAGATCTCCGTCCTCCAGCGGCGTCAACTGCCTCCGCGCGATCTGGAAGCAGATGTTGCGCTGCTCCCGGCGGTAGCCCGGCAGCATCCGGAACGACTTCGTGTCCAGAACCTTATCGGGAAACACCTCATGCTCCCGAAGCATCGGGATGTCGCGTTCTACCAGCGAGGTCCAGGGGGCGATGCCCACGGGGCCGAGCACCTCGGCGCGAGCCCAGGGCGAGTCATCGAAGTCGGGTTCTCGCCATCCCTGCGGCTCCCTGGCCGCGTCGTGGTTCTCGATGAAGCCGCGCATGATGTTCATGCGCGGCGTCTCCGGGCTCCACGCGTCCGACCACATGACCCGCCACGACTCATCGGTCCCGACCTGCACCGGGCCACCGTCACACGTGCCGTCGAGCTGGCACAGAAGGCCTCCCGGCCCCAGCACGTAGACGAGGCTTCCCTCCCCCATGTAGTGGACGTCGAACGCGATGACGTTTCTCCCCGTCACCAGCGGCAGATCGGTGTAGACGTCGTAGTACTGCCAGCGCGGATCGGAACGGACGGGGCCTCTTCCCGCGTACGAACCGTTCACCCAGAGCCGATACCGGCTGTCCGCACAGCACGCCAGGCGCGCGGCCGTCGGCTCCACGGCCAGCTCGAACGTCTTGCGGGCGTAAAGGTACACGTTCCGGAGGCGACACAGATCGCGCTTCCAGATCCATTTCGCATGCCAGTCCATCTTTCCGTCCTTTACGCGACGTCCTGGCTCACCGAAGCGAAGACCCCGGAACGCGGTTCCAGACAATCGGCGGCGCCTGCCCGTCGTACCGGGGCAGCAACGGCTCGAGCCGCGGCGCCGCCGCTTCGACCCATCCGTCCGACAGCGGCCCGCTCGCCTCGACCGCCCGGGCCCGTACCGCCTCGGGCATCCGCTCGAACTGCGGGAAGTACCAGAGGGTGATCACGGTTCGGCGCCGGTCGGAGCGGTTCGCGTGCGCCGCGTGCAGCAGCCGGGAGTCACCGAAGACCAGGTCGCCGGCGCGCACCGGGATGTCGATCTCGCCCGCCGCCGCCTGGAAAGCGGGGTCGTCGGGATTTTCGTAGCGACGGATGGCCTCGTCGTGCGCCACGTCGAGCTGATCGTGCAGGCCGGTGCGCCGCAGGTGGGAGCGGGGGACGATCCGCAGGCATCCGTTGTCACGATCGGTGTCCACCAGGTAGATCATCACGAACGTCTGGAGCACCGGATCGCGGTAGCTGCAGTCGTCGTCCCAGCCCCACCAGTCCTGGTGCCAGAACAGCGGCGGCCCTCCCGGCGGCTTGCTGATGATGTAGCCGCCGAAGAACGTCGGACTCGGGAAGCCCAGGTCGCCGAAGGCCGTCAGCACCGGGGGGCCGGTCACGAGGTCGGCCATGCTCGCATCCGCGCAGACACTGATCATGCTGCCGGTCGAGCGCTGGTCCTCGAAGTGTCCGGCGTCGTGGGCATCAATGACGCGGTCCGTCACGGTGCGCAGTTGCTCGATGTTTTCCCAATCGATCGCACCCTCGACGACGCAGAAGCCGTCATGCTCGAGCTGTCGTCGTTTCGCGGTCAATCGGTCTCCGTCCGAATCGCTTGGAGATCCCGTGACAGGGTACCACGGACTATTCGTTCGTCGATGACGCCGATCGATCCCCCGAACCCGCTCAGCCAGATGGTCAACGTCCCATCCCGATTGAATGGATCGAGACCGAGGGCGAATCCGTGCCGCCCGTCCGCCGCTGTCGCTCGTCGCCCCGACCGCACGAGGGCTCTGCTTGACGCCCGAGCGCCTGCCGTGGTCTGATACGATTCAGTCGATGAGAATTCTCGTCTTCCTCCCGTGGGTTCCAAGGTTGCTGCTGCCCAAGAGCGTCTCGACGCTCTGGCCCGCCCAAGCGCAATGAAAGGAGAAGCTGGCATGAAGCGACTCGTTACGTCATGCGCCGTCATCGTGTCCCTGGCGGTCGCCATCGGCGTCGCCGCCAGGCCGTTCCTGCCGCAGTCGCCGAAGCTCCCCGACAAGCTTCGCAGCCTGGCCGGCCTGAAAGAGGTCCGTCTGCGCGTCGAGATTCCGGACCGACTGGTCCAGATCGGCATCACGCCGTCCAGAATTCAGCAGCGCTGCGAGGTCGAGCTGCGGAAGGTGGACATCAAGATCGTGAGCGACCTGGACACGCCGGAAATGATCGTGAAGGTCATGCACCTGACGGAGCCGGAGGTGCCCGGCGCGTTCGCGTTCAACGGCCGAGTTTCCGTGAAGCAGCGGGTCGTCGTGCCGAGAATCGAGCAGACGATTGAGGCGGAAACCTTCAGCGTCCAGATGCTGGGAATCAACAAGGACGGCGCCGCGAGGGAGACGATCGGCCCCAGCATCCTCGAGTTGCTGAGGCGGACGACGATCGCCATGCAGGTCGCCACGCGGCATTGGGAGGCGGAGAAGAGGGAGGCCGGGCGGTGACCGGCCCCAACGGGCCATCGAGGATATGATCGCGAGGGTGAAAGCGATATCGCGTCGGGCTTGCCGCTGCTCGCAAGGAGAATCCCGGTTGATTCATTTAGCTTGTGTCACAACGCTGGCTCTGCTGGGCACGGCGCTACCCTCCCCGGGACAGTGGTCGAGCCTTCTCAACGGATCACAGACCGAACCGGTGACGGCCGACATCGCGTTTCCCCTGAAAAAAGCATGGGAGCTGAAGGCAAAGAGCCACTGGGGATTCCGCTCGTCACCGGCGATCCATGACGGAACCGTCTACATCGGCTCCATGTCATCGACCTTCTACGCGGTGGACGCCGCCAGCGGCGCGATCCACTGGGAGAAGCAGGTCGGCGACCGCATCGAGTTTTCGAGCCCGGCGGCGGACGCGAATGGCGTCTACGTCGGCTGCGAAGACGGGAACCTGTACGCTTTCGACCACGGCGGGCGTGAACGCTGGAAGACACCCACGGGCGCGAAGATCGAGAGCTCGCCGATCATCCACGGCGACCTCGTCCTCGTGGGCAACAACGCCGGGACCGTGCTCGCGTTGAACCGGGCACACGGCAGCATCACCTGGAAAGCGACCTGTGACGGCCCCGTCTTCTCGCGGCCCACGGTGGCGAATGACACCGTGTACGTGGGCACGGAGGGCTTCGAAGGCGGAACGCTCTACGCCCTGGCCCTGCGCGACGGTGACGAGCGGTTCACCTTTCGCTGCGGTCACATCCCGGGGCACGACAAGGCGCGGGGCGGCATCTACTCAACCGTCCTGCACGCGAACGGGCGGGTGATCTTCGGTTCGATGGACGGCAATCTCTACTGCCTGAATGCGGCCGGTGGCAGTGAGATCTGGCGCTACACGCTCGAGAAGGGGATCGCTGGCTCGCCGGCCATGGCGAACGGCGTGATCGTCGTCGGTGCCCAGGATCGCCACTGGCACGGCATCGACGCCGCGACCGGTGCCCCCAAATGGCGCACCGCGACCGACAGGTTCTACCCGAACCTGCGCTCGCCCGTGATCGTCAACGACATGGCGATCGTCCAGTACGAATACAAGGTGGTGGGGCTCTCGCTCTCGAACGGTGAGCAGGTCGGCCACTTCGATTTGACCGCCGAGGACGGTCCCGCCGACGGGCTCGCCGTCGCGGTGGCCGGCAACCGGATCTACACCTGCACGCGGTTCAAGGTGCTCTGCCTCGCGACCGAGTGATCACTCGAGCAATATACTGCGAACCATGCCACACAAAACCGCTCTCGGACTCAACGGCTTCGGCTGGGCCCACGTGATCTCGGGGCTCGACTACGACCTCGACCGCATCCTCGACCACGCGGTGAGGCTCGGCTTCGACGGCATCGAGCTGTTCGGCCTGCCCGATCCCTACCCGGAGACCGACGCGGACCGGCGCGAACTGCGCCGGCGGATCGAGGACCGCGGCCTCACGGTGGCGAGCATCCAGTCGCTGCCCGGCGGCCTCGGCAACGGCCACCCGGCCAGCGCCTACTCCCTGTGCCGAAACCAGTACGTCGACTTCATCCGCGCCAGCCTCGACTTCGCCCAGGCGATGGGGTCGGACAGCCTCGGCGTCTGGGCCGGCGAGCTGTTCGGGACCGGCCCCAACGCCCAGAGCCGCGGCTACATGGTGGAAACCTACGGGCGCTGCGCCGAACTGGCGCAGGAGGCGGGCATGCCGCTGAACCTGGAGGCCGAGCCGGTCCAGCAGGTGAACACGCCCGACGTATGGCTGCAGATCCTCGACGGCGTGGACAGCCCTTTCATGAAGGGTGTCTTCGACTTCGCCCACGTCAACGTGATGAGCGGGCAGAAGCCGCACGACCTGCTCGAGCGCATGCGCCACCACGTGGGCTACACCCACATCTGCGGCAACGACGGAAGCTGCACCGACTTCGAATCGCGCAGCTCCACCCACCTCTCGCTCGGCGACGGGTCGCTCGACGCCAAGGCGCTGCTGAACGACCTGCTCGACGGCGGCTACGACGGCTGGCTCGACATCGACCTCTGGGAGCACCCGGAGCCGTTCGCGGGAGCGGACGCGGGCAAGCGGGCGCTGGATGGATTCCTGGCCGCGCGGTGAGCGCTCACTCGACCTCGATGTCCGCGACGGTCGCCGTCACGCCGCCGTCGATCGCAAACGCCTGCCCGGTCACGAACGCCCCCGCGTCGCTGCAGAGGTAGAGAATCAGCGACGCCACCTCCTGCGGCGTGCCCATCCGGCCCAGGGGGTGGAACGCGGCGAGGGCGGCCTGGGCCTCCTGCTCCCTGCCGGGATATCTCGCCCGCACCCAGTCGCGCGAGGCCTGCGTGTCGGTGCGGGCCGGGCACACGCAGTTGCAGCGTACGTTCCGATCGGCATAGTCGGCGGCCATCGAACGCGTCAACGACACCACAGCGCCCTTGGTCAGGGTGTAGGCGAATCGTTCCTTCAGCGCCAGGTTGGCGAAGATCGACGCGATGTGCACGATGGCGCCGCCGTGCGCGAGCATGAGCGGCAGGGCATGGCGCATCGCTTGGACGACGCTGCGCACGTTCACGTCCAGCATCGTCTCCAGATCCTCATCGGAGGTTTCCAGCACCGTGCCGCGGTGGGCGCGATTGGCGGTGGTCACGAGGATGTCGACGCGGTCGTGGTCCCGGGCGATCTCGGCAAACGCCGTCGCGATGCCGTCGGCCCCTTCGGCATCGTGGTTCAGGTGCCGAGCGCGACCGCCTGCGGCGGTGATGGATTCGACGGTGGCCCGGGCCAGGTCGGTGCCACCTTCGACCACGATGATCTCGGCGCCCGCGCGGGCGAGGGCGCGGGCCGTCTCCTCGCCGACCCCACCCGACAGCCCGCAGATGACCGCCGTCTTGCTGCTCAGGTCGAAGCCGGTCATGGCAGTCACGGCGCCGCCCACGGATCCCAGTTGTCCGTGTAGAGCTCCACGGGCACGCCGTTGATCGCCAGGTCGCGGATCCACACGCTCGGCGCCTCGCCGAACGAGGGGTAGCCCGTCTCGATGACCGCGGCGCAGACGTCCTGAAGCTCCGGATCGAACGGCCCCAGGTCGCGCTGACCCACGACCCGGCCGTCCACGGTGATCGTGACGCGGCCACGGTCGAAGACGATCGACGCCCGGTGGGACGCGTCGGCCGCCTCCCGACCGACCGGCGCCGCAGCGGTAGAAGCCTCTTGCGGCTTCGACTGGTCAGTCGCCCCCACCTCCAGCTCCAGCTCCGAGACCAGCTTGCCGGCCAGCACCGGATGCGGCGCAGCGCCGGCGACCGCGTTGAAGCGCAGGGCCCCCGCGACGATCGCCGCCTGCACCGGGTGAGCCACCTTCAGCGCCAATTGCACGAACGCGGCGTCCGGCTTGTCCGGCCGGGTCCTGTCCGTCGCGTGACGGTAAGTGAAGCTCAACTCGCAGCGCCCTTCCCGCAACATCTGCCAGTGCCCCAGGGCCGGGCCGTGGTAGACGATCTGCGGCCCGCGGAAAAGCGGCTCGATCACGAAGTGTTCCTGCGCCCACGGCCCGCTGATGCCGGTGGCGCGGCGCACGGGCTGATGCGACCACGGCCGCCGCGGCGGATCGGACAGCGGGTAGCGGCGCAGGATCAGGTCGTTGGTCGCCATGTCGTCGTGTTCGAGCGCGCCCATGGCGCCGAGGCGCTCAAGGCCCGCGCGGCACGCGTCGGCCGTCGAGCCTTCGAACCCGGGCCGGTAGACGTCCTGCTCGATGAAGCGGGCCAACACCGCCATCGTCTTCTTGCGCAGGGCCTCGTCCTTCGCGGCCGGGTAGTAGAACCAGGGGTCGGGGCCGGGGAACCAGGGCGCAATCTCTTTCGACTCGATGAACGTCTTCTCACCGCGCTCGAGGCGCTGCGACATCGCGTCGACCATCACCCGCAGGCGCGGCCGGTAGATGAAGTGCACGAACTCGAAGAAGTCGAGCTTCGCGTTCTGCGTGCCCCGCCAGAAGCGGTCCTTCTCGTCGCGCGTGGGCCGGTGGCGGCCGTCGCGGCTGGTGCAGCGGTAGTCCTCGACCGTGGAGAGCACGTCCTCGAGCGCGGCGAGGATCGTGTCGAGGTCGCCGGCGCGATGGCGAAAGGCGTCAACGTGCGCCGCGGCGTCCCCCGGCTTGCCGGCGGCAAAGTGCCGCGTCGCCGTGAAGTAGTGATGGTGCATCCGGATCAGGTCGAGCTTGAAACACTCGCTCGACATCATCCGGTAGGCGTCCAGCAGGTAGCGGTCGTAGAGCACGTTGCCGCGCTGCCGCTCCGCCTCGGGCAGGGCCAGCTCGACCGCATCACGCAGGGCGCGCATCGGCCACGTGCCGTTGACGATGGCAAACCAGTCCTTGCGCAACGTCGGCCACCAGCAGTGATCGTCGCTGCCCCAGGGCACCTCCTGGTCGTATTGGTAGCGCCCGAAGCCGATGTAGCGCCCCTTGTTCGACGCCTCGAGGAAGCGGGCGAAGCTTCGGGCCATCCCCGGCGCCGAGTCGACCCCGTAGCGCCGAAGGCACAGGTCGTCGATCCAATCCTCGTAGTGCAATTCCGCTGGATCCCAGTTCACCGCGGCCAGCAGGTCCTCGAAGAACCAGCACGCCAGGTAGTCGGAGAAGATGTTCATCCCCAGGCAGCGGTTGGCGAGGTTCTCGCGCCCGACGCGGGGAAGCTGGTCGCAGGTGGGCCGCACGCGGAGAATCTGGTCCTGCCCCGAGGTCTGGCCGCCCAGGAAGGTCGGATCCACCCACGGCTTGCCGTAGAAACCCCGCGCCGCGTAGTAGCTGCTGCCGGTCACCAACCGGTTGGGCAGCTTGTTGTCCTGGCTCGTGCAGTCCCACACGATCAGGTCGGCGGACATCCGCAAAACCGTGTCCTTCGGGGGTCCGTAGGTGTCGGTCCAGAGTCGGGCCTGGGGATCGACCTGCTTCATGAAGCCCCACGACGCCGCCAGCATCGGGTCGCTCATCTCCGCGAGCTCCGGGCACTCGCTGGCGGGAAAGGCGAAGTAGTAGAGGTGGCTGGCGTGCGGCGGCGGCCCCGCCGCGATCTGCTTCGCGTAGAGGATCCGGCTCGTCGCGATGGCGTCCGGGATGTCAGGCACCAGCGCAAAAGACCCGAGATAGTCGCGTCCGCGCCAGTTGGAGAAACCGTCAGTGAGCACGCACTTGGGGTTCACCTCCTGGAGGGGCCCCACGTCGTGCCGCGGGTAATAGCCGACGTAGAGCGTCTGGCCGCTCGGTGTCCGGTCGGTCAGGCCGCGCTGCCGGGCGTACTCGTTCAGCGGCACCGAGTTCTGCTTCTTCTTCAGCAGCCACGCCGTGTGATCGGCGCGCGTCCTCGACTCCCAGGGCCGGCGCAACGCGAGGTACGGCGACGGACCGCCCAGACCGCGGAACTCGAACTTCGGCGCGCGGGTCTCGCGGATGCCTTCGAGTGCCAGGTCGCGTCGCGGCACATGCTCGCCGTCCTGGAAGAAACCGACGTGGCAGTAGCGCTCGAGGTAGTCGTAAACGCCGTAGAGCGACGCGCGCGACGTGCGACCGCAGATGACGAGGTGGCGGCGGCCGCGGGCCTCGAGCGACTCGGTGCGGAACCCGTCCGGGTTTGCGGGGACGGCCCCGATCACTTCACCAAGGCGCGCCGGGCCGATGAAGGTCTCCGGCAGCGAACTTTCCGCCGTGAGCAGCAGAAGCACGCTCCTGGCGTCAGCCGGCGCGCGGTCGCCGACCGCGACGCGGCGCCCCGTGAGCCGGCGCGCGTACCGCGCCAGCTCCACGGCCGCGATGCGCAGCGTCGTATCGGCGTCCGCGGGAAAGATCACTGCGACCGGGGCGTCGGGATCGGCGATGGGGCGTTCGTCGACGGCCAGGCGCCCCACCACCAGCGTCTGATCGGGATGCTCCGATGCGACCGTGATCGGCAAGTTGCCCTCGGGCACGAAGCGGGTGTGGATGCTCGCCAGATGTTCATCCAGGTAGAAACGAACCGTGTCGTCGAAGCGCTCGATTCGATACGAGTGATCGCTGATCTGATCAGGCTGCTCCGAGAAGACGACGCGCTCCTGTCCCTCGGCCGTCGAAGTCACCGAGCTGACGAGCCCCGCGTGAAACTCGAAGCGGGCCCCGCGCGGCCCGGGTTCCTTGAAACCGAAGCGGGCGATGCCGACCGGATGGTCTTCGAAGCGGACGGACCCCTGGCAGTGGACGAGCCCATATCGCTGTAATGACTGGATCGACTGTTGTCGGAGCGGTCGGGGAAGGTCGGCGTGCGGTTCGAAGCTCGGCACCTGCGGCGCGGCGGAGCACGTCAGCGCTGCAGCGCCCACCCCAAGGAAGATCGTGAGAAGGCCGCGCTCACTCACGATCGGGCTTGCCTTCTTTCCGGTCATCGCTCTGATTCCTTGTAGTGTTCCTGGTAGTGGTCGAACAGCACCGACATCGCCCGGAAGGTCTCGGCCGCCGCCGGCACCGGGTCATTGCGAAGCACGACCGCCATGTACTTGAACTGCTCGTACTCGGCGCTGAGGGCTCCGGCGTAATCGATCTCGTCGAGCGCCGTGAAGAACGCGGTCCAGTCGATCCCGCCGGCGCCCAGGACCGGGAACGCGAACTCGAGATTCGTCCCGGGGACGCCGATCGCATCCTTGACATGGACGTGGCGGATCCTGTCGCCCAGGCGCCGGATTGCATAGGGAATGTCGTTGCGATAGAGAAACAGGTGCGAGGGATCGAGCGTCAGGCCCAGGCACGGATGGTCGCAGCGGGCCAGCAGCTCCTGGATCGAATAGAAGTCGTGCACGATCGCCCCGATCGTGGCTTCCATCACCATGACCACGCCGTGCCGCTGCGCCGCCGCGCAGATCTCCTCCAGGGCTGACACCAGGTTGTCCCACGCCGGTCCATGGCAGGGTTGGGCCTGGGCCCACCACTGCTCGGCCGGCGGCGCGATCGGAGGCGGGATCAGGCCGAAGCAGCAGTTCAGGAGCCCCACTTGCGCTTCGCTGCACGCCTCGATCGTTTCGACGACGTCCGCGATGGCCTGTTCATCACCGCCGACCAGATCGCGCAGGACCACGAAGTTGCTCACCTTCAGACCTTGCTCGCCGGCCACCCGTGCGGCCATGGCGAACTGTTTCGGCAGCTGCTCCTGGAGGAACGAATCGCGCTTGAACTCGACCTGACGGTATCCGAGCCCCGACAGGCACCGAACGCAGGATTCGATCTGCTCCGCGTCGTGCAGCGTCTCCCACCAGAATGCGTTGAAGCCGAACTGTTCTCGATTCAGCATGCCTGGTCCATCCGGATCTCGTCGAATACCGAGGGCCGTTCGCGGTGACGAGAAACACACCCGCCTTGCGCGTGGTACCGACCGCACTGACGACGTCGCGTATAAGAGCTTAACTGGAAGATCTCGCGGATCCCAGGATGGCCGATTTGCGGGGAGATCTGGCAACTTGACACCCCAGAAGCTACCCGATATGATGTTTACGGAAGCGCCCAGGCAGTCTGGGCCGGGCATGTTCTGTTCACTTTATTTGTAGGAGGACCAAGCAATGAAAAGATTGATGAGTTCGCTGGTGGTCGTATTGGGCGTCGCGTCGATGGCCAACGCGGCGGTGCTCTACGAAGACCTGTTCAACGGCTCGACGCTGTCGGCAGATTGGAATCAGCTCGGCGGGGCGTCCCTGGCGACGGTGTCCGGAGGGAAACTGACGCTCGACGGGAATGATTTCATCAGCACACTCAGTGCGGGCGGCCAAGGGTGGCAGCCGGACACGATGATTCAGGGCGACGGCTTCATCCTGAACCTGGAGCTGGAGGGCCTGCAGCTCACGGGCAATCGCAGCGTCAGGTTCGAGCTGAACCGCTTTGACGGCGGCGTGGGGATCTGGCGACAGTTCAGCGAGGTGCGCGGGGCCACCCTGCACAGCGCGGACGGGCCGCCATTCGAATTTACGATCTTCGAGGTCACCGATCCCGAGGTGGATGCAGTCAACGACTACAACGTCCACATTTACGACGATCACACGGAGTTCTATGCGAACGGCGTGTTGGTCGAGGGTAACTGGAAGCGAATCGAGAGACTTGACACGCTGTGGTTCCCACGGTTGTTCATTGGCGAGCAGATCAGCAGCGCGTCGGGCATCCTGGACACCTTCCGGGTCAGGGACGACAAGAACGTCCTCCCCGAACCTGCGTCGCTGTCACTGCTGCTGCTGGGTGGCCTGATTTCTCTGCGTCGCCGACGGAACTGAGCCATGGGTTGCGCGAGCAACTCGTGATGCCTGAACCCATCCATAAAGTGCGGGTGTCCGGAAGGGCACCCGCACTTTTTTTTCCAGATCAGGTAGAATTGGCCTGGGCTAGAATCGTGAGGCCAGACTCACCCCAGAGGTTTTCCTTGATCGAACTGCTGTCCTGCCAACCAACCTGTCCGCCGAAGCTTCACCGGTCTCGCGTCGCTGCAAGAGCGAAGCAACAGGTTCGATCAGCGTTTACCCTCATCGAGCTTCTGGTCGTGATCAGCATCATCGCCCTGCTGATCGCCCTGCTGATGCCGGCCATGCGGCGGGCCAAGGAACAGGTTCGTAACACGACCTGCCTGACGAACGTCCGCCAGATCGCATTGGCCTGCGTGAGCTACTCCGGCGACCACAAGGGCCTCTCTCCGCCGGGAATCTACCCGGGCCTGGCCCACCTCGGCATCCTGCTGCTCCATCCCGACTACGTGAGAGATTTTCCGTCGTGCGCGGCGGACAAGAGCCTGCCCGGCACGCAGGATTTCGGTACGATCACGCGCTGGTGGAGCCCGCCGGGACCGGCGCCGGGGCCCATCCTCTCCAGAGTCGGCGGGACCTTGCCGCGCGTTCTGCCGGCCCACTACATCACGCGAGTCTGGTACGAGAAGCCGAGGCACAGCGGCTCCGATCCCCTGCACGAGACCAAGGCGATCATCGACTACGGGCCGGGAAGCGTACTGGTGTGGGAAACCGTCCACCGCGGCGACCACGAGGATGACGTATATGGGATCTACGACCGGTTTGAGGTCCCGGTCAGCTTCGCCCACGCCGTGGCGCACATGGATGTCAGCGCGGAATTCATCGTGGCCACCCAACAGACGAACCCCAGCGACTGGACGATGGGGCAGTGGGTCGATCCGAGACATGAGCTTCCGCCGTTCTAGCCGGGCGCCAAGCAACCCCAAATCCCAGACAGATCCGAAATCCCGGCAGGCGCTCGGGATGCTGTTCCTCTCGTTGCACCCTCTGAACGGATGACCGCACCGTGCAGGACGTGCCGACATGAGCTGGATCGACGAGACGTTCAAAGGCATCCATCTCGACTTTCACACCCCCGAGTTCCTGAACGAGGCGGTCAAAGGCTTCGACCCGACCCAGTGGATGGAAACCTTCCTGCGCAGCGGCGCGGACTTCATCAACCTGTTCGCCAAGTGCCACCACGGCAACAGCTACTACGACACGCAGGCCGGCCACAAGCACCGTGGCCTGGAGCAGGACATGCTGGGCGAGCTCGTGCCGCGCCTCAAGCGGGCCGGCGTGCGCGTGGTCGCCTACTACTCGACGTGCACCGACGACCACGCCGCGCTGGCCCATCCGGACTGGGAGCAAGTGGGATTCGACGGCAGGCCCCTGCGGTTCGAGGAGGCGGGCTGGCACAACGTCTGCTTCAACGCTCCCTATCTCGACGAGCTGATGCTCCCGCAGCTCCGCGAGATCACGAGCAGCTACGACATCGACGGCTACTGGCTCGACATGGTTCTGGTCATGCCCGACGGATGTTTCTGCAGCCACTGCCGGCAGCGCTTCGAGGCCGCATACGGCCGGCCCCTCGAGCCCGGTGACGGCGACCACGAAGCGTTCCGCGTCGGCACGCTGCGGCGGGCGATCGGCGCCGCCCGCGACCTGGTTCGCTCGATCCGCCCCGAGGTGCTGGTTACGGCCAACGGCGCCGGCACCATCGGCGACCACTTCGGCCTTACGACCCTCTGTCTGCGCCGCGGCGCCGGCGTGACCGACTACAGCGCGGTCGAGGAGCAGCCCGGATTCCACGGCGACTACTACTACGTCGGCTACCAGAGCCGCTACGCGCGGCGCCTCAACCCGCTGGAGCTGATCGGCGTGCGATTCGTGAACGGCTGGGGCGACTGGACGGCCAAGCCGATGCCCCAGATGAAGACCGAGGCCGCCGTGATGCTCTCCACCCACGGCCGGGTCACGCTCGGTGACCAGGCCTACCCCGACGGCACGCTCGACCCGCACGTGTACGAGCGCATGGGCGCGGTCTTCTCGTTCCTCGAGCCGCGGCGGCCGCTGGTCGAAGGTACGCGGATCGAGACCGACACCGCGGTCCTGTTCACCGACGGTCTCTCGCCGCAGCTGCGCGCCGCCGACGCCGCGTGCCGCGAGCTGCACCTGCAGCACGACATCGTGGACGAGCCGCAGCTCGAGGATCTGTCCGCCTACCGCCTGCTGATCGCGGGGGAGATCGGCCCGATCGCCGGCGGGAGCATCGAGCGCATCGTCCGGTTTGCCGAATCCGGGGGCGTCGTCCTGATCACGGGCCGCTCGGCAACGCACAACGACCTGGCGTCGCTCACCGGCACCGAAGCCGACGGCCCGCTCGACTTCCAGGTGGGCTACCTGCCGGCGGGCACGCTGGCCGATCCGGGCCTGCCCCTGCTCGTCGGATCCCCGCCCTACCGGCTGACGCCACGCACGGCGGAGACGATCTGGCCTCTACAACTGCCCTCCTGCAAGCAGGAGCCGGGCAAGCACGTCACCCACGTCCACGCCAACCCGGGACCGATCAGCGGCCAGCCGGCGGCCACGATCCGCCCGCACGGACGGGGCCAGGTCATCCTCCTGGGCTTCGACCTGTTCGAGACCTACTGGCACACCAACCACTGGTGGCTCAAGTCGCTGGTAGGTGCCCTGCTCGAGCGTGCCGGCTTCGAGCCGCTGGTGAAAATCGAAGCCGCGGGCACCATCCACGCCACGCTGCGTCGCCGCGGCGATGAGTGCCTGCTGCACCTGGTCGCGTTCCACCCCAGCCTGGCCACCGTCGGCGGCTACCCGGCGATCGAGCGGGAAGGCGTTCTGCACGACGTGAGCGTATCCGTGCGCTGCGCCGGCACGAAGGCGACGCTGGAGCCGGATGGTGTCCCGATCGAGCTCGACGGAACCGACGGTCCCTACCGGCGTGCCGTGCTGCCGCAGATCGGCATCTACGACGTGCTGGCGATTCGGGAATAGCCCGCGCCCCGCATCTCGTATTCCGTATCCGGCATCGGCGGGCGCAGCCTGCCTACGGCGCCCACCCCAACGGCGGAATGTCGTCGTCCGGCGGGCGCCGGCTGACCGGCCAGTGCCCCGAATCGTCGCGTCCCCGGCAGAGGATGCCCAACCGGTTCCAGTCCTTCAGGGCCCTGACCTGCGGCGGCACTAAGCGCATCGTGAGGCCGCAGCGCCGCCGGGTCGAGGGGTTCGCCTCGGAGCTGTGCAGAAGCAGGTCGCTGTGCATTTCCATCTGCCCCGCCTTCAGCGGGATCGACACCGGGGCGTCGCCATACGACTCGGCGTCGAGGACGGTCTGATCCAGGACGTTCTTCTCGTCCCCGGCGCTGGCTTCAAACGCGATATGTCCATGCCGGTGCGAACGCGGAATGAACTTCATCGCCCCGTTCTCCTCGTCGGCGTCGTCGATGGCCAGCCACGCCGTCACCGTCTTCGTGGGCGTCAACGGCCAGTAGGACGCGTCCTGGTGCCAGCTGACCCGCTTGGTTTCACCGGGCATCTTGCAAAAGTAGTGCGTACCCCAGCAGATCAGGTTCTCGCCCAGCAGATCCTGCACGTAGTCGAGGATGCGCGGCTCGTTCACCAGGTCGTAGAGACCGCGCAGGCGCAGGTGCCAGCCGTTGATCGAGTAAGCGTCGTGCCCGATGCGGGCCGCCTCCTCCAGGATGCGATCGAACCAGGCGCGATGTTCGGCGACCTCAGAGGCGCTGAACACGTCGAGCGGGGTGATGTAGCCCTTGTCGTTGAAGTGCTTGATCTGCGCCGGCGTTAGACGTCCCGGCTGGTCATTTCGCACGGGGAAGAAGCGCATGTCCCTCTGAACGTCCCGATTTGCGCTGGCAAGCTCGGCCATGGCGTTTCTCCAACCGGGCCGCCGCCCGGCACCGCATTCTATGTTGCCGTGCCGGGTCAGTCCCAATCCTGTTCGGCACGGATCGTGCAGTGGACTCGTTTCCGGTTCGAGGTGCATCGCCGAGCGGATCCCCACGATTCAAGGACACCGAAACGGGGTCTGACCCCGTTTTACCCAACGATGCCTTCGCGCAACATGTCCTGGACGCACAACTTGCGCTATGCAAAAACGGGGTCTGACCGGTCAGTCCCGTTCATGAAATGGGGCATGGCGGTGCGGCCCGCCCTCGGTTCACGGGGGTGGCCTCAGGGTTGCGCCACCAGCTCCGCCAGCACCTCGCGGGCGGCGCGGCACGGGTCGCCAAGGTACTCGGCGGGCGGCCCCGGGGGCAGCGGCGTCTCGACGAACCGGCGCACGATCTGCAGATACTGCTGGTCCAGGTCGTCGAAGTCGAACGGCTCACCTGCCTTCAGCTTCGCCCGCAGGTGATCGAGGTAGAGGTTGAAGCGCGGCCGGTAGTAGTGCCGCACCAGCTCGTAGCGGTCGTTGCTCGGATAGTCGATCAGCGTGGGATAGTGCTCGATGCCGGCCAGCGCCGTGTAGCGCATGCGGATCAACTGGCCGTTGCCGGCCAGCTTGTTACCGGCGTCATAGCCCAGCGAGTAGTACTTGGGCAAGTGGCGGGCCCGCTCGTGCTCGGGACGGATCGAAAAGGCCAGGTGCGACGAGAGCATCTTCTCCAGACCGTCGAAACAGCGACCGAGGTTGGCCGCTTCCTTCTCCAGGAC
>NYZC01000159.1 GCA_002686995.1 Phycisphaeraceae bacterium
GTCTGCGCGCATGCGCTGGGGGCTCGCTTCGCTCGACCCCAGGCACCCCTTACAGGAAGCCTTGAAGGCCAGGACTTGTGTAGTACAACCAGGGCTGACGCCGGCTGACGCCCATGGTTCGCCGGAAGACGGTCAGACCCGGTCAGGCCCCGTCTCAGCCGATTGGGTTCGCCGCGAGGTCCGGCTCCGATGGGCTCCAGATTGAGCAGGTCGCGGCGTGGTCAGGGCCGGTCCATCGGTCGAGCGGTGAGGCGCTGGTCGCAGCCGCCCACACCGGCGCGGTCACGTTGCCGCCGTCCGTGGTGAACCACGCGGACGCCGAGCGCGCGTCACCGGTCGACGGCGTGCCTGCGGGCAGGGCGGTGAACGCCTGGTTGCGGGCACCCAGCGTGTCGCCGATGTCGATGTTGCCGCTGCCGTCGAGGTCGTGATAGATGCTGTAGAACTGCTGTCCACGCTGCAGGAAGCCGCGGTTGCGGACGCCCACCGTGTCAAGCACGTTGACGCGGCCGTCGCGGTTCGCGTCACCAGGCAGGACGTCGATCCGCTGCTCGAAGATGCCGCCGCCGACGGCCGGTCCGCTCAGCACCAGGTTGATCCGGTCGCCGCCGTCGGGCAGGGCGGCCGCGTCGCCGACGGCTTCGCTGAGCATCCACGTCGCCACCTTCGTCGCGGGGTCGAAGCTGAACCCGGCGAAGCCGTACTGCAGCACCGTCACGCCGAGCACGGACAGGTCGGCCTCCACCACCGTGCCTTCCCCGGACAGGACGATATGAATTCGGTCGACGTCGAACCACGGCAGGATCGCCACCGGGGCCTCGAGATCGATTTCGTATCCGAGCCGATCGACGGGATCGATCTCGTCGAGGAACGGATCGTCCCATCCGCTGCTGCTGATCTTGAGTGCGTCGATGGGCGCCGGCACCGGCGCGACCTCGACGCTCAGCGTGCGCACCGTATCGGCGCTGTCGCCGTTGCCGGCTTCGGTCGCGGTGGCCGTCACGGAAAGATCGAACCCGCTCGTCGTCGCCGTGTCCGTCGTCAGCGTCAGTCCGGCGAGGTCACCCGGTGTGAGCCGGAAGGCGCCCGGTCCGATGCCGACGCCGACGGAGAGCACGCTGCCTGCCGGGAGCCCGCCGATCGTGATCGAAAGCGACTCGGAGCCGTCGGTGTCGACGAGCGACGCGTCGATCGACAGGGCGATCGGCGTGCCGGTAATGCCTGACGCGGACTGCACCGTCAGTGTCGGGGCGTCGGCGATCGGACGGATCGTCAGGGTGACCATCGTCGGCCCGGACGTGTTGCCGGCGGGATCGACGGCCTCGTAAGTAAAGTCGTCGGCGCCCGAGTAGTGCAGGTCGGGCATGTAGGTGAACGAGCCGTCCGGATCGAGCAGGAGATCGCCATGATCGGGCCCGGTGACGACCCGCGCTTCGAGGTCGTCGCCGTCGACGTCGTCGTCGTTGCGGAGCACGCCGTCAGCATCGTTGACGACCAGGTCGATGTCCTCGTCCGTCTCGTAGCCGTCTGCCTGTGCGTCGGGATCGTCAGGAACCGGGCGAACCGTGATCGACACCGTCGCAAGGTTCGACTCGTTGCGTTCGAGGTCGCGGACCGTGTAGGTGAAGCTGTCAGGGCCGTGGTAGTGGTCGTCGGGCGCGTAGGTGACGACGCCGGTGATCGGGTCGATGTCCAGGCGTCCGTGCTCCGGCCCGAGTCCGATGCGAACGGAGGTCGGATCGAGGTCGCCGTCCGTATCCCGGTCGTTCTCGAGGACGCGGATCTCGACCGGCATGTCCTCGTCGGTCGCCGCGTCGTCGTCGTCCTCGGCCACCGGCGGCTCGCCGCTGCCGGTGCCGGGCTCGACGAATCGGACGTCGTCGATGACGACGGTGCTGTCGTCGCCGGCGAACCCGAGCAGGTCGAAGTAAAGGACGAGCACGGTGCCCGCGCCGACCGTCGTGAGGTCGATCTCGACGGTGGCGGGCAGGCCCAGGCCGATTCCGCCGCCGCGGGCCGAGGTGGCGACGGCGACCGATGGCGACTCGTGGATCGTGCCGTCGCTCTGGATGTTGAGCACGGCGTCGGTGTCGGCAAGTCTGACGTGGCGCAGCGCCGAATTGCCGGTCGCGCGATCGATCAGGGCGACCTCGAAGGCGTCGGGTATCGCGCCCGGCGTGGCGCCCAGGAAGAGGTCGAGGATCGTGAACTCGAGGGCGGTCACGTTCGCCGGCACGATGAACGGCTGGCGCAGACCGGAGAAGAACGCCGCGCCCTCGTCGAGGACGGCGCGCCCCGCCTCGACGCGGGCCAGGCCGCTCGCCGTCCATCCGAAGGCGACCAGCGACGGGTCGTCCACGTCGAACCCGCCGTTGAGCAAGCCGCCCGGCCGGTTCGCGAAGTCGCGGTTGGTCTCCACGGTGCCGCTCTGGTCGATCGACACGAGGTGCGCGCTGCCTTCGGCCGGAACGCTCTGCAGGAACGCGGCCATCGGCGCGAGGCCGACGAGATGCGCGCCCTGCGCCAGCCCTGAGATCCGGTAGTTGCCGTCGGCGTCGGTGCGCTCCTGCGACTCGCCGGCATCGAGTCGACCGTTCGCGTTCGCGTCGACGAACACGGTTGCGTCTTCGATGCCGGCATCGCCTGGATCGAACACGCCGTCGCCGTTCTCGTCCGCGAAGACGCGACCCTCGACCACGCCGAGCGTGAAGTGAGGGAGATCCGCGCCGGTGTCGGTGCTGCTCGACGTCGTGATTTGCGGCCGTGGCACGGCGATGCCTTCGGTGTTTCCGAGGCGAACGATGTCGAACGTGCCCGAGCCGACGTTCGTGAACGCGAAGCGACCATCGGCGCCGGTGACGGCGACGGACTCGTCCGCATCGGCGACACGGTTGCCGTTCGCGTCGAGCAGCACCTGCACGCCAGCCAGCGCCGGCTCGCCCGCGTCGGCCGCTCCGTCGTCGTTCGTATCGTCGAATGCGATCCCGCTCACCTCGACGGTTTCGAAGGTGCCGAAGTCCAGACCCGCTGGATCGACGCCGGTGTAGACCGGGATGACGTACTGACCCGCGAATGCCGCGTTCGGCGCGGTCAGCAGGTGGCCCGCCGGCAGGTCGAGGCGGACCGTATAGGTGTCGCCGGAATCGACCGTGAACGCGTAGGCGCCGTCGGCACCCGTCGTCGTCGTGACGTCGCCGCCCGTCAGGGTGCCGCTGCCGTCCGCATCGAGATAGACGGTGGCGTTCTCGATGCCTGGATCGTCCGCGCCGGCCGAGCCGTCGCCATCGCGATCCTCGAAGACCCGCCCGGAGATCGTCTGGACCGGGCCCTGCGTGATGCGCACCACGCCGGTGGCGTATTCGGAGCGCGCGCTGAGCGCGTCGTCGGGCACGACTTCGGCGAAGATGTGGTAGTCGCCGCGCTCCAGATCCGAGACATCCCACTCGTACCGGCCCGTGCCGACCGGCAGTCCACCGGCGATGACGTTGCGGTCGAATCCGTCGGCGTCATCGTCATAGAAGAGCAGCACCTGGCCGTTCGTCGCGGTGGTCGTGTAGTCGATGGCGACCGTCGGACCGGACTGGTCGACGAGCGGGGCCGTGACTTCGATCGTCGGCGCGGGGACGCTGCCGAAGGCGCTGAACCGGACGTTCTGAAGTCCGGTCGGGTTGGACACGATCAGTCGGTAGGCGCCCGGCAGGGGGCTGGCGAGGTAGACGGCCCGGCCGAACGGCCCGGACAGGATCGGCTCGATCTCGATACCGGCGCTTGCGAAGTCCGCCTCGTCCACGATGACCGAGCCGCCCGCGCCGTCGGGCATCTCGACCTGGAGCGGCACCTCGCCGGTGAACTCGTTGTCCCAGGCCGTCTTCAGCAGGAGCGTCTCGTTCGGGTCGTTGTAGATGAACGACTCGGACGAAACCGGCGGATCGCCGTGGGCGCCGAACGAGCCGTCGATCGCGGAAGACATCGTACTGTCTCCGCGTGCTCCGGAACCGCCGACCGCTTCCCATCCGTTGACGACGACGGCGCCGGTGTCGAAGTAGTAGATGACCTCGACCGACTCGCCGGCGACCGTGCCGCCGCCCCGGGCGAAGCTGCTGCCGCCCGTGCGGACGATCGCGCCGTTGACGCTGAAGTTCGTCGGCTGATCGAAGAACTCGAGGATATCGGCGAGCAGGCCGCTGATCGTCAACGTGCCGTCGGCTTCGGCGAAGAAGCCGTTGGCGTTGATGTTCACGTCGCCGCCGCCCACGATGAAGCCGTTGGCGATGTTCAGCTCCGCCGAGCCCGAGAAATTGAACGGGCTGAAGTTCAGCGTGAAGTTCGCGGTGCCCTCGGCCAGGCCGTTGGGCGGCGTCTCGATGTTGACCGTGCCGATGGCCACGGCGCCGACGTTGCCCATGACGCCGTCCTTGCTGAGCGACAGCGTGCCGGCGATCCCGAAGAGGTCGCCGCCGAACGAGCCGCCGCCGAGCGCCGCGGGAAGCTGCACCGTCGGTCCGCTGACCGTGCTGACGTAGACGCCGCCGGTGAAGGTCAGCGGATCGCCCCGGCCCTCGCCGGCGATGCCTGAGATCTTGCCGGAAAGCCCGCGGAGGAACAGGCCCGTCGAGCCGATCGGCAGACCGCGCGGCGGCGCGGGCGGCGGAAGCGGCGAGGCGGAGATGCCGAACTCGTCCAGCTCGAAGTCCTTGAACTTGAGCGTGATGCCGATCTCGGCGCCCGGCGGCACGGTCAGCTTGGCCGAGCCGCCCACGGTGTTGCTCGTGGTGTCGACCTCGAGCGTCGCCTCCTTGAGCTCCCAACCCGGCGCCAGCGGCACGTTCTCGACCGTGATCTTGCCGCGCAGCTTCACCATCGGGTCGCCATCGCTGATCTCGATGAAGTTGTTGCCCGAGAGATCGGCCGTCACCGTGATGCCCCGGAACACGGCGGTGAACGTGCCGGAGATCCGGAAGCGGTCGACGCCGCCGTCGGTCTTGAAGTCGACCTCGATGTCCTCGGCCTTGACGCGCACGGCGTTGAGGATCTCGAACTCGATCGAGGGGATGCGGACGGTCGCGCCGTCAACCTTGATCCCGTCGCCGTTGACGAGGACCTTCGACCCGTCCGAGATGTCGATCGAGATGCGGCCGCTGCCGGAGGTGCCGAAGCCCTCGGGCAGCATGAATTCGCCCTCGAGCTCGAACTCGGGCTCCCAGAAGTCCTCGTTCCCGTCGGTGCGGTCGGGCGTGAACTTGAAGCGCGACAGCGTGATGTCGGTCCCGAGCACCGTGAACGTCGGGAAGTTCTGGATCTCGATGAACTTGAGCCGGCCGTCGGAGAACTCGAAGTCCACCTGGCTCGACATGCCGTCGGGCATCTCGACTTCGCCCGTGCCGGTGATCGTCGCGTTGCCACCGCCGGCCTTCAGGTCGATTTCGGCCTCCTTGATCTTCCAGTCCTTGTAGATCGTCAGGCTGGGGACCTTGAACAGGACGTCGGCGTCGACCTCGATCGGCTGCCCCTCCGGCTTGCTGATGCGCAGGAATCGATCCTCGGCCTCGTCGATGTTCAGCTCGAAGTCGTCGAGCGTCGGCACCTTGTAGATGCCGGTCAGCTCGGCGCGCCGATTCTCGAAGTCGATCTTCAGCTTGGAGTTCTGGACCTGGATCTCCAGCTTGCCGCCGAGGACCGTGAAGCGCTCGGTGCCCGGAATGCTGATCTCGCCGCCGTCGACCTCGATGCCCTCGCCGTGGACCTTGATCGAGTTGTTGCCGTCGACCGTGATCGTCAGGTCGGCGAAACGCTCGGGAAGCTGCAGCGAGCCCTTGAGCTCGAGCTGGGGGTCCCAGTCGGGCGGCACCCCGTCGCCGTTGGGGGTCCGATCCGACTTGAAGCCGAGCGAATCAATGGTCAGCGTCATGCCGAAGACGTCGATGTCCGCGATCCCGCCGGACACTTCCAGCTCGAAGCTGGCGGGGCTGATCTTCGCGGTAACGTCCAGGTCGCGACCGCCGCCGCCCTCGTCGGGCACCGTCACGATCGCGTCGCCGCCGTACTCGTTGAGGTCGGTGTTGATGGTGAGCTTGATATCGCGGACCTGGTATTCGGGCGTGCCGGAATCGTTGTCCAGCACGTGGAAGGGGCCGTCCAGCTCGATCTCGCCGTTGACCGCGATGCCGTTGCGATCGAGGCGCACGTACTGGTTCGGTCCGGAGAAGTCGAACGTGACCTCCTCGTCGCCGTCGGGGCCGGCCTTGAGGAAGATGAAGTCGATCTTGGTCCTGAATTCGGCCCGCAACGCCTTCTGCGAGAACTTGATCTCGATGTTCTCGATCTTCACCTGGACGACCTCGAACAGGTCGAGCGTGACGATGCCCTCGAACCGCAGCTTGCCCTCGCCCTCGAGCTTGACGCCGTCCGTGTTGATCAGCAGGCGGCTGCCGTCCTCGTCGGGGATGTCCAGCTCGATCTCGCCGCCGCCTTCCACCTCGATCTTCCCGACCGGACCCGTCAGATCCACGGGGAGCACCACGCGGCCCGCGATGCTGACCTCGGGATCCCAGTCCTCACCGGCGCCCGGCTCCTTGTCCGAGACGAACTCGACCTTCAGCGTCGCGACGGTGATCTGCATCTGGTAGATCGTGAACTTCGTTTCCGCCTCGAGCATGAAGGTGAACTTCACGACGGGCGTGCCCTCTTCGACCTTGACCTCGAACTCGAACTGCAGGTCGGCCGTCTCGCCGCCTTCCTCGTCGACCGGGCCGCGGATCGTGGCCTTGCCGCTGACCGTGAAGACGTCCGCGACGCTCGGGCTCTCCTTCATGACATCGATCTCGATGTCCTTCAGGGACCAGTCGTCGTTGATCGTGACCTGCTTGATCGTCACCTTGCCGCTGAACGCGACCTCGATCTCGCCGGCCTCGGTCAGCTTGAACTCGAAGAAGCGCCGCTCGCCTTCGGCGGTGCCGGTCAGGTCGACGTCGGTGCCGAGCTGGGGCAGGTCGAAGTGACCGCTGACCTCGAGGACGGCGTCGCGGCCGGTGCCCGGTCCGCCGTGGGTGTAGTCGAGCGCCAGGTGGCGGATGTCCATCTTGAAGCGGCCGATCTCCAGCCGCGTCGGCGCGTCGCCCTGCTCGATCCGGATGCCGTTGAACTTCACGCCGGTCCGGCTGATCTCGATTGCCTTGTCGTCGCCCTCGAACTTGACGATGACGTCGGGCGCGTTCGGGGCCGCGAACGACGCGGGCAGCTTGAGCTCGCCGTTGAGCTTGAGCACGCCGTTGGCCGCGGTGCCGTCCTCGCCGAGCTTGAAGTTCGCCTTCGTGACCTTCACCTCGACGCCGGCGATCGTGAAGTCGTCGAAGCCGTCCTCGAGCAGGTCGTTGAAGGCGCTCGTGAGGCCGCCGCCGACGGGGATGTTCAGGTTGCCGCGCCAGATCGGGATCGACACGTTGAAGTTGTCGACCTCCGAGGTGGCGAAGATCGTCGCCGGCTCCGCGGCGGTGCCGATCTGGATATTGTTCAGGTCGTAGGTGACCTTGCCGTGCACCTGGATGAGCGGAATGAAGTTCGCTTCGAGCTCACCGAGGTCCTCCTGCGGGTTCAGGCCGACCAGGATCGGATCCTGCTCGGAGCCCACCGCCTCGAAGCGCGGCACACCGCCGCTCTCGGTCAGGTCGAACGAGTCGCCGTTCTTCCGCTCGATCTTCAGCGGATCCAGGTCGATGCCGGCGAAGTCGACGGTGAACACGTTCTCGTCCTCGTCGCCCGGATCCGTGTTCGCCTCGTGCTTCTCCAGCACGACCGCGGGGTCGGCGCCGGCCGGCGCCACGGTCTGGTCGCCCTCGACGGGCCAGTCGAGCAGGACGATCCAGAACAGGTCGATCTCCTCGCCATTCTGCTCCTGCAGCAGCACCGGCGGGATCGTGACGTCGGTCAGCAGCACGTCCGTCGTCGTCAGGTCGACGGTCCGCTTGATCTGCGTCGCCGGATCGTCGGCGTTCTGCCGGTTGAACGCCTTGAGATCCTCGCTCCGCATCGACTCGACGTGGATGCGCTCGTGCCAGACGCCGTTCGCCGGATCGTCGGCGACCGTGACGTCCAGGATCTCGGCATCGGCGGGCTTCGTGCCGATCCAGATCTGCTCCGTCCACTCCGCGTCCGCCGGCACGTCGGCGTTGCCCATGTTCTGCACGACATACTCGAACTTCTTGAACTCCTCGGAGTCGCCGAGGATCTCGATCGCACCGGTCTGCTTGTTGATCTCGAGGAACGGGCGCTTGAACGTGCCGGCTTTCACGACGAGGTCGGGCAGCGCGAGGTTGACGTCGTGGCGGCTCGTGTTGTCCCCTTCGCCCGCCCCTTCGTCGAGATCGTTGTTGACGTCGATCTCGATCAGCCACTTCAGCCCGTTGCGAATGTCGTCGGCCGAGAGCGTCAGCGCGCCGCTCGTCGACGTCTGTTCCCCGAGCTGCGGGAACTCGTCGATCGGCACGGTGCGGGTGCCGGTCGCGTTGAACGGCTCCTCCTGGATGACGATCTGGAACGTCTCGTCGGTGTTCGTCAGGGTCACGCGCTCGACCCACTGGTCGCCGCCGCCGAGGAAGCCGGCGCCGCCGTTGCCGCCGACGTAGGAGATCTCGGCTTCCTGCTCGCCGAGACCGATCTTCTCGTCGGGACCGTCCTGCACGCCGAGATCGGCGTTGAGGCTGATGCGCGACGCGAGGCCCTGAGGCTGGCCGCCGACGTTGATGACGCCGA
>NYZC01000160.1 GCA_002686995.1 Phycisphaeraceae bacterium
GGGACTTGCACCCGCTAGCTCGATACAGCAGGAGCCATCTCGCTTACGCTTGACGACTCCGTCAGGACGTACCATGGGGAGACAGTGTAGCGGCGCGGGACCACGGGCCGGGTGAGGAACCACGGATGGACACGGATGGAAAGACGGATGAAGGGCCGTTCTTCGACTTGTCATTGCTGCGACGGGAATCTGAATCGGAGCACGCCATACTGGATCACAAGCTTATGAAGCGGATCGGAGCGAACGATGACGATTGAATTGACGGCTGATCAGGTCAATAAATGACGCTGACGGAGTTGATTACGGGGAAGTAACAATCTCTTGGGCCGCTACACACGATGGGTGGCGTCGGGCAAGGGCGCCGTGCTTACCACGCCGGCGCTCACCGGCTCGACGCTGAGCGGTGACGGGACGCGCTCGCGGTCGGGCATGGTGCGGCGCCGCTCGCGCCAGCGGTCGGCGGCGGCGGCGAACCCGTCGGGGTCTTTCGTCATCGCGTCCGCGACGATCCGCAGCAGCGGCGGGATGTAGCCGCTGAACCAGATCCCCTGGAAGTCCATCATCTCACGGTTGCGGATCTCTTCCGCGACGTCGTGAAAGTTCGTCGACACGATATGCCAGGCGTAAGCGGCGAAGTTCACGTCGCCGGTCATGGCGTACCCATAGCACACCGTCGTGCACTGGTAGGCAAGCGTATCCATGGGCGCCTGCCAGGCCCAGTACTCGGCCTCCGTGAGGATGAGCTCTCGAAGCGGCTCGGAGGCAAAAAGGCGCAGGGCCGCGTCGTAGATCTGGAAGTTGTTGCCGTAACATGCCTCGGGCCAGCCCGGCGGCTGCACGAACGCCTCGTCACCGCGATCGCCTCGCGTCAGGATCGTGTAGGGGAATCGGCCGGGCGCCGGCACCGTGCGCAACAGCCAGTTGAGCGACCGCGAAGCGGTGTCCGCATAACGCTGTTCCCACGTCGCCTGGTACACGTCCATCAGGATCGACATCGGCCCGGCGAACTCGCGGTACATGTAGCCGTTGCGACACGAAACGATGCCCGACGGTTCCTGCGTGTCGATCACGTGATCGGCCGCCTCGGTGGCGACGTCGAGCAAGCGGCGGTTGCCGGTGAAGTAGTAGTCAGTCAGGATGCCGCTGACGATCGAGTGCGATGGGCTCGGGCCCCCGCTCCACTGGTGAGCGCTGTGATAGTGCATCAGACCGACGTGCTCGGGATGGCTCGGGTGGGCGTGAATGAAACCCACGTCCGCCACACAACGCGCGTAGCGCTCGGCAATCAGCAGATGGTCGCGCAGACCCGTGCGGGCGAATTGATGCCACGCGGCCATGATCAGGTCGGCCGCCTCGTTGTGGAAGGGGCCGACGTAGCGAAGGGCCTTGCTCGGATCCCTTTCGCGATACAGAAGATAGACCCAGCCCGTCGGATTCGAGTGTGCGCACACGAGATTTCCGTACCGCCACATGCCGTAGAGGCGGCAGGGCTCGACAGGTTCGACCACGACCCGGTCGAACACATCGTCGATGTCCTTGTCAATCTGCGCGAAACGCGGATCACCGCGCGGATAGAAGTGCCCGAGCGCCCCGGTCGAGCAGACGTGCGACGGATCGGCGACGGCCACGAGAGGCTCGCGCACGCACGCGGCCAGCGCCCGCGCCTGTTCGTCCGTGACGCCAGTGGGCGACAATCGCAGGTGGACCTCGGTCGTCTTGGCGGCGCCGGCGCCGTCGTCGACGCCGGTGTCGTTGTAGCTCATCACCCGACCTTGCGCGTGTTTCTCGAGCACCGCCTCCACCCATGCCGCTTCCTTGAGGTTGCCAGGGTTCAGGCTCTTGAGGTTTAGCGGCGCGGTCGGGCGCTCGGCGATGAGCCGACGGATCTCGTCCTCGTCGCGGCTCGGGTTGGCTTTGGAGGCGCCAAACAGGATGGCGTGCTCCTTGTAGGGCGTCGTGAAGGCCATGTGATGCGCATGGGATTGCGGCCAGACCTGCACGTCGATCGAGTCGCGATCGACGGCCAGGCCTTTGGGGTACTCCTGCCACCAGTACCGCACGGCCGCGATCGCGCCGGCCCGATCGCCGTTGAGCGACGCCCACCCGCCTGCCTTTCCCCCCTCACCGAGCACGCGATCGTCGCGGGTCGCGTCATAGTGCCGATCGTCGCGCTGAACGATCTGCAGGGCGTCCCCGCGGTCGGATGTGTAAACCTGCTGTTCGCCCCCCAGCGCCGTTCGCGGGCTCGACCCGAATTCAAGTGGCCACACCATCCCGACGGCGGACAGCTCGACGTCGTCGGGCTCCTGATCGAAGACGAACGTGTGAAAGACCCGCAGGTCGGCCAGCCCGGCAAACAGATGGATCCGCAATGTGTACGGACACATCCGCGGGCCCCGCTCCATCGCGTGGTGTCCGTCGATCCGTACGCTCGCCCGCAGCGGCCCTCTCTCCTCGATCGTGACCTGCGGCGGCGGACCGGCGCGGCACGAGTCGTACGTGCGACCGTGCTGGTCCTTGATATAGAGGTAGGGTGGCGCCGTGTCGCATAAGAGGTCACGCCAGCCATCAGCGGCGCGAACGGCCAGACGCTCGAACGGGTTCGAGTTGGGCACCCTTGCCTCGTGCGCCCGCGCGGGGCGCAGGTCCAGTCGCAGGGCTCCGGTGTCCACCCTGACCAGGCCGTCGTCTTCGCTCACCATGACAGCCGGCGTGGGGGCCGGCGGCGACCCTTTGACGGGGTACTCGAGATACAGTTCGGGTTCGGCTCCGCCCGTCGCGTCGACCTGCGTGTCGATCAGGAGCCACTTCACGAAACGCCGGTCGGGATGCCACGTCGCCAGGCATTGGGTCTGGATAGGAAGCGCGACACCTGCCGCGTCACACAGGCGAACCGGCGCACCGTGTTCGAGCGCGCCGTCCGCAAAGGGAATGCCGAACGTCACGGGCCAACGCTCATACGAGACCCCCTCGAGCCCGGCGAGCTTGATGATGATCCGTGTCACGGTGTGATCCTGAAGAGAGGGACAGTCATCGTTCGACTGGACCCGACATCTCCGGTCTTACCGAGTCCTCGTACGAACGGTACCATTCTATGGTCCCGGCCCACGGCAAGACGCTCCGATGAGCGCCTGTCGACGCGATGGCGCCTGACCGGCGCTGAGCATCGGCCGGGGCCTGTTTCATTCTGGCGGTCTCCAACACGCCCCTCGCCTCGACGACGAGACGGTGGGACGGTGGGACGGCAAGAGTGTACGATCGGCGCAAGACGCAAGAGCATGAAGCGGCGCGGTCCAACAGTCCAGGCCACAGCGACGTGTTACCCAGATTGGAACCCGACATGTTGGCTGTTCCACGACTCCCGCGTTTCACGGTCGTCTGCTCGGCCGTGATGGGCGTGCTTTTGACGATCGGCGGGCCGGGCGGCGCGGCCCGGGCGGAGGTTCATGGAATCGAAGCCGAAACGCTGGTCGGGCCGGAACTGGCGGACCAGATTCAGTCCAATTGGCGGGCGTCCAACCGGCTCCAGTTTGTCGTGCACAAGGACACGTTGACCTGGACGGTGCCGGTCGACGGCGGTCGGGGATACCGCTTGTGGATGCTCGGGCGAAGCGGGTGGAGCAAGGATCACCGCTTCGGGGGCGACGGGCAGTACTTCGCGATCGTGGGTGACCGCAAACTGGTCCTGACCGCTCAGCGCCAGACGCTGTTGTTCCAGACGAACGAATCCAACTTCGTCTGGTTTCGATCCGAGCCGTTCGAGCTTGCACCGGGTCGACAGACGTTCACGGCCGGCTGCACGTGGGATTGGGGCAAGATCGACGGGATGGTCTTGACGAATGAGCCGTTCGAGCCCCCGAAACCAGGCCCGGGGGCGATTCCGCGCGAGATTCAGAACCTTACGTTCTCCCCGACCGTCTGGATCTCGGACCCCTACGCGCCGTTCAACACCGGTATGGCCCCGCCCGACGACCGGTCGGAACCACGGATCAAGCTTCTGGCCGCACGAAACGCATCGGCCTATGCGTCGGTGCGGATTCATCATCCGGCCGGGGCGGTCTGGCCGGCCCATCTGCGCCTGCGCATGACGGCGCTCAAAACGAACGAGGGTCGGGCGCTGCCCGACGATTGTGTCAGCCTGCACCGCCTCGCCACGCTCAGCGCCGCGTTCGGCGGACCGGGGCTCGTGGGAACGGACGCCCTGCCGCGCCTCGGACCGCTCGGATACGTCGAACTGGCGCGCGGAACGACGGGCTGTGTCTGGGTCGTGTTGCGGATGGGCCGCGACCAGGAACCGGGCGTCTATCGCGGGTCGCTGGTCCTCGAGGACCAGCACACCATGACGAGGATGAAGGTACCCGTCGAAGTCGAACTGGCCAACGTGAACCTTCCGGACCGGACGGACCTGGCCGTGTACACGTGGTGGCGGCACACGTATGCCAGCGACGCCCAGTGGGACGAGATCGTGAACCAGGGGATCAATACGTTCGGCGTCATTATCCTCGGGCCCGTTGCCTATACGTTTGATGACGACGCCAACCTGGTCGGCGAGTGTCGATTCCACGAGGACCTGCGGCACTTCGTCGATGCCCAGGAGCGAACCGGGGGGTATCAACTGATCGAGTGGTATTTCAGAGGCGGCGCCCCGATCGCCCGGTCGATGCAAGGCAACGGGGAAGGGGATAGCGAAACGGATTTCAAGTACATGACACCCGCGTGGAAGAAGGCGTTTGCCGCGCTGATCAAGGAGGTGCACGGTTACTTCGAGTCGCGCGGCCTGCCTCGCGAGCGACTTCTCCATTACATCTTCGACGAGAACCTGAGCGACAGCTTCATCGAGACGGCCAGGTTCATCAAGGACCTCGATCCGACGTACAAGGTGTTCAACAACGGATGGGGCGACCTCGAGACGTTCAAGAAAGCGGCGCCGTACGTGGACGTGTGGTGCCCGCACGTGAACCACCTGGCGGGCATGGCCAAGGACGGCCTGATGGACTATCTACGATCCACCGGCAAACCGATCTGGAGCTACGACGAAAGCTACCACCAGCGTGCCGCCAGTCCGTATGCCAAGTATCGATACAAGTTCTGGCTCACGTACAAATACGATCTGCAAGGTTGTGGCTTCTGGAAACATCACGGCCTGCCCGGCCTGACCTACGAACCCAACTACGGCACGCGAGTCACGAGCCGTCGTTACGAAGGATGGATGTCAGGGATCGAGGACTATAAGCTGCTCACGATGTTAGAGGCGTTTGCCGAGTCCGGCGCCCAGGCCGCCGGCGAGGCGAAGACCCTTCTCGACGAGGCGGTGCGCGAGGTCTGTGCACGATCCGCTGACACGCGCCGGGCCGCCGCGTACCGCGACCGGATTATTCGCTTGCTCGCGAAGGAGAATCCGTCCTCGCACTGAACACTCGTACTCGGATTCTCAATCATGTACCGACAGATCAAGGTCGCGGCGATCTCGGCCAAGCCGCGAAAGTGGGACAAGCCGGGCAACGCCGACAAACTGGAGCAGTTCTTCCGTCGGGCGTCGCGGACGAAGGCCGACCTGATCGTGGCACCGGAGGCCATGCTCGACGGGTACGTGGCCATGGAGGTGATCGGCGACGCGCAGAAGGCGGCCGCGATGCGCGAACTGGCCGAGCCGATCAATGGGCCGTGCATCAAACGATTTCAGAAGCTGGCGGGGCAGTTGGGCAGATGCCTCGTGTTCGGATTCACCGAGCGCTCGGGCCGGAACCTTTACAACACGGCGATTTTCCTCGATCAGCGGGGTCGCGTGTGCGGGAGGCATCGCAAGACGCACTTGTACGAGGGGTCTGACGCGACATGGTGGTTCAATCGGATTGGCCGAACGCTGCGGGCGTTCGACACACCGTTCGGACGGGCGGGGATGATCATCTGCGCCGAGCGCTGGAACCCGGACATCGCCCGTGCCCTCGTGCTCGACGGGGCGCAGATGCTGATCATCCCGTCGTTCGGCGACCGATCGAAAGCGCAGAACGAAACGGTGCTCGCCCGGGCGCGGGAGAACGGCGTCCCGATCGTCGAAGCGAGCGTCGGGGTCAACATGATCGTGAGCAAGGGCGAGATGGTCGCGTACAAATGGGGCGCGGATGAAATCACGACCGCGACGATCGACATCCCGTTTCCGCCGTCGGCCAGGGCGGCACGTAAGGCGGAGCGGGCATATCTGAAGTGGCAGGGCCCGGAGATGTCACGGCGCTACCGGCGGACGATGAAGCGCGTGGGAAAGATCTGAGCTGTTGACCTGGAAAACATGACACCTTCGCGCCAAACTCAGCTCTCGTGGCGGAAGACCTTCCGCCTCGCCTGGCACGGCATCCGGGCGCGGCGGCTGCGATCGCTCCTGGTGATGGGCGGAATCATCCTGGCCGTCGCGTTTCTCGCGTACATCATGAGCGCCGACGCCCTGCTGCGTCGTATCGTGGAGCAGGGACCGGCGCCGCTGGTGTCCGAACTGGAGCGTCTCGGCGTGCTGGCCGAACTGGACGACGCCGACGCCGCGATTCAGACGCGCTGGATGATCGGCCTGGCGCTGCTCATCTGCCTGGTCGGCGTTCTCAACGCCATGCTGCTGAGCGTCACCGAACGCTTCGCGGAGATCGGCACGATGAAGTGTCTCGGCGCTCACGACGGCATGATCATTCGCCTGTTTCTGCTGGAGAGCCTGTTTCAGGGTCTCGCCGGCACGGGGCTCGGCGTCGTGATCGGCGTCGGCTTCGCCGTGATCGAAGCGTCCGTTCGCTACGGCACGATCGTGCTGTCGCTTCTCCCGCTCGAGAGCTTGCTGCGGAGTGCGGGCACATGTCTGCTCGCCGGCACGATCCTGACGGTCATCGCCGCGGTCTACCCGGCCCGCCGCGCCGCCCGCATGCAGCCGGTTGCCGCCTTGCGCCATGAGGTCTGAACATGAATGAAGCGTCCGAAAGCAGCGACCCGTCCGCCGGGCAGCGGGATGACGCCGTTCCGCTGAGCGGTCCGGTCATCCGCGCCCTCTCCGTACGCAAGACCTACCGGCTCGGCGCGGAGTCGATTCACGCGCTCCGGGGCGTCGACCTGTCGGTCGCGTGCGGCGAGTACGTGTCGATCATGGGCCCGAGCGGGTCCGGCAAGAGCACCCTCTTCAACGTCATCGGGGGGCTGGACAAGCCCGACGACGGGCAGGTCTTCATCGACGAGGTCGACGTCGCGGCCCTCGACACGTTCGAGCTGGCGTGGCTTCGCTGTCACAAGATCGGGTACATCTTTCAGACCTTCAACCTGATTCCCGTGCAGAGCGCCCTGGAGAACGTGATGCTGCCGATGCTGTTCGGCGGCACATCCGACGCCGACGCCCAGGATCGAGCCGCGGAGCTGCTGAAGAAGGTCGGGCTGGGTGACCGGCTGCTCAACAAGCCGACCCAGCTGTCCGGCGGCCAGCAGCAGCGCGTCGCCATCGCCCGGGCCCTGGCCAACGATCCGGCGATCATCCTCGCCGACGAGCCGACGGGAAACCTCGACCTGGCCACGGGCGAGCAGATCATCCTCATCCTCAAACAGCTGACCGAAGACAGCGACGTGACCGTCATCAGCGCCACCCACGACCACAAGATGCTCGCCGCCTCCCACCGCGTGGTCTACCTGACGGACGGAAGGATCACGAACATTCTCGATCGCGATCAGATTGATATTCAGGTGGGGAGCATCGGAACGGGCGGCACGCTGGCGGGCTCCGCGGATTAGTTAGCGCCCCACGCCCAACGCGCTCTCCACGTCGTCAATCGACTTGTCGATCGCGCCGACGATCTCGTCCACGTCCGCGTTCGTGATGCAGAGCGGTGGTTCCGAGACAGCATTGACCTGGGCATGTTCCAGATCTTGTCGAAGAGCCTGCCCGACGCACGGATCCGAAGTACAATCTGCACGGTGTCCAACGGTACGCCGAACCGACGACAGAACGAGGGGCACTTCCGCGATGCCCGACGCATCCCCATCATTCCAACTTGCTGACGCGGATGTGGAATTCTTCAATCGGGAGCTGGCGTCGTTCGTGCCCGATCGCGTCTTCGATTCGCATCTGCACCTCGGACGGCGCAGCGACTATGCCCCGATGCATCAGAAGCTCGTCGCGAACACGCCGGAAGTCGCTGACATGCCGACCTACCGGGCGCACATGGAGTGGCTGGCCCCCGGCCGGCGCCTGGTCGGCGGGCTGGTGTTGCCCACGACGCTCGCGGGCGAGCGCATGGACGAAGGCAATGCCCGGGCCGCGGAGGAAGCGCGACGCGATGCGGGGTCGACCAGTGCCGTCATCGTGCACCCGGACATGACCGCGGACAAGCTGCGCCTGGACATCGAAACGCACAAGCCCGCCGCCCTCAAGCCGTACCATCTGATGTCCGCTCGCCGCCCGACGGGCGACTCCCATATGAACGAGTTTCTGCCCGAGCACACCGTCGCGGTCGCCGACGAGTACGGTCTGCCGGTCGTCATGCACATGGTGCGGGCCAGGGCGCTCGCGGATCCGAGCAACCAGCAGATGATCCGCGATTACTGCACGAAATATCCGAAGATGAAGATGGTGCTCGCCCACTGCGCGCGGGGGTTTAACCCGAGTCATACGGCCGACGGCATCGAGAGCCTGGTGGGCCTCGAAAATGTCTACTTCGACAACTCCTGCAACTGCGAGGCAGGCGCCCACATCGCGATCCTGCGCGCCTTCGGTCCGGATCGCCTCATGTGGGGCAGCGACTATCCGTTCTCCAACATGCGCGGCAAGTGCGTCGCATTCAACGACTCCTTCACATGGTTCTACGACTGCGACCATGACTTGGGCCCCTACTCGATCGACGCAAACCAGAAGTTCACGCTCGTGGGGCTCGAGTGCCTGCGCGCCCTGAAGTTCGCGTGCATGGCCTGTGGCCTGTCCAATTCACAGGTAGAGGATGTCTTCTACAACAACGCCGTGCGCCTGTACGGGCGATCCTGACCTGAACGATCTGAGCAGTTAAGTGTCCGCTACAACGTAGCACCCGTCCAAGACTAGTCCAAGACAGGTCTAAGCAGGAACTGTCGCACACAGGTGATGGCGTGCTTCAAGGACGCCGCATCGAAGAAGGACTCCAATGTCAATCGTCCCCGGTACGGCAGCGCGAGCAATCTGCGGACGACGGACCCGTTCTCGACAATGCCGGCTCCCAGCGGCACGGCAAGGAACCGACCATCTCTGCCCTGAAACACCTGCTGGCCGGGATCGGCACGGGCGGTTTCGTCGCAGTACGGCGCGATATCCTTGAAATGGACGTGTGCGAGTAAGGGCCAGACCGACTCCAGCCTGTCGAATACATGTGTCTGTCCGCTCGCCACGAAATTGGCCAGATCCAAGGTGAGTCCGAAGTGGGGGGAGCAGACCGAACGGGCCACGCCCAGCCACCCGTCGACGCTCTCGGCCACGCTTGGCGCAGGGCTCAATTCATTCTCGAGGGTGAGGACGATGTTCCGGCGCTGCGCGCTGTCCATACGGGATCGCGCGGCTTCGACCACCGTCTTCCGCGCGTCTGCCGGCTCCGTTCCGGGGCAAGCGCAGCAGTAGAGATTCACCACGCCCGCACCCAGGATCTCGGCGCAGGAGAGGGACCGCTCCAGCGCGTTGCCGACCTCTTCGAGCTTATCGCCGGAGAGACTCAGACCCACGGCGCACACGGGTGCGCTGACTCCTTCGCGGTGAAGAACATCCCGGGTGTCGCGGGCCTCCTCGCAACCGCCTTGCAGGAGGGGAACCTCCAGCTCCGTGACGCCGGCGTCCTTGGCAAGGGCCGCGACCTCGGGAATCCGGTCGGGCGCGTATCCGCGTGCGGAGAGGGCGAGCCGGATCATGCCACCACCGCCCAGTCAAATAGAACCGACTGGCAACCGGCCTTGTCCTGGTCCAGCGCGTCATAGGCCCGCTGGCATTGCCGCGGCGGGAGAACGCGCGTCAGCAACGGCGCCGTCTTGAGCCGCCCGTCCCGCATCCATCCGAGGATCTGTTCAACATTGCCGAAGACCGAGTGCCGCGCAAAAGGCGTCTCGGCGGCGGGAAAATCCCACAGATACGCCCCCTTCATGGTAATTCCCTCCGCATGGATACGCAGCAGCATGTGGGAAACATCCAGCGTCATCTTCCGCCGGGGCGTGCCCAGAAGAATCACCTCGCCGCGCGGAGCGACGAGGTCAACGGCCTCGCAGATCAGGTCCGCCTTCCCCACGGCCTCGACGACGATCCGGGGGCCCCTGCCTTCCGTCCATACGGAAAGGGCCTCTTTGAAATCCGATGTGGCCGGATTCACCGTGCGGTCGATTCCGCATTGCCGGGCGACCTCGAGGCGGGAGGGAACGACGTCGGCCGCCATGACGTCTGCGCCGACCAGCCGGAAGAGCTGGGCCGCGAAGTTACCCACCAGCCCCTGCCCGATCACGAGGACCGGATCCCCCGCGGTGAGGTCCGCCTTGCGCACGGCCGTCAGCGACACGGCGGCCATCCGTGCCAAACATGCGACGCCCGGATCGATGTCCTCCGGCACGATGGCCATGATGTGCGCGCGGTCGATCTTGAAGGTCGAAGCATGGGGGCCGAAGCTGAGCACGATGTCACCTTCCGACAAGTCGCACACCGCGCTGCCCAACCGCTCGATGGTGCCCACGTTCGCCCGGCCGAGGACCGAGCCGTACCGGAAGTCCGCAGAAAACTCGGCTTCCAGTCCGGTGAATGCCGCCAGTTCCGTCCCCGGGTTTGTCAGACTGTACCGGCTCCTGATCAGCACCTCGCTGTCGCCGAGGGAGGCGGCGTCCAGACAGATCTCGTCCAAGACGACCTTGTAGGGCGCCACAATTTTGATGCAGGCGGCCTTCATCGCCCCACGGGGCCCTCCACTCGGTCGGCCGGACTGTAGTCGATTGCGAACACAACGTATTCGATCCTGCCAGTGAGCGCCGCCGGACACGGCTGGTCACACAGATTCGCAAGTTTCTTCCTACCGGCATCTCCATGGCATCCCTTGCACGGCAACCATTCCCGTCCGCTCGACCCGATCATAATCGGTACCTGCGGTCATCAGCCCACATGTCCTTCGGACAGCAATCCGTCGATTGTATCTCGCAGCTCCCGCAGCCGATCCAAGCCCTCGTCATCACCTGGTTGGGCTCAGGGTGTAACCCGCTGGCCGCGGCCGAAATGACCACGAAAAGCCACGAAAAGCCACGAAAAGAGGAACCATCTGCTGACTCGTTCCATGGTTCGGTCATGAGCCGCCGATTCCCGGAATCCAGATCGAGTCTATATTTTCTTCCGCCCTCTTTTTTGTGGGTCTACGTGGCTTTTGGTGGCTTTTGGTGGCTATCTGGAGTCGGCCCAAGGTCCGCGGAGCGCGGGTTACGCCATTCTCCTTAGAACGGCAATTTGACCGCGCTCTTGCTCATCAGCACCAGGCCGAAGCTGAACATCGCGATCAATCCCATGCCGGCGGTGAATCCGGCAGCGAAGACGATGCGGTAGCGCGCCCAGTTCTCGCCGTACCGTTTGCGCAGCACGTACCGGCCCAGCAACGCGCCGATGAACATCGGCACGATCGCGTGCGGCGCCGACTGGTCGAGTCCGCGGACCACGCCATAGACCAGGAAGATCGGCAGACCGAAGTGGTTGAGGACCCCATAAACCAGCAGCGACAGCCCCAGGCCCGCGGCAATGTACTGCCAGTCGAACGCCTCTTGAAACGGACTGAGCTGTTCGCCGGGCAGCGTCGATGAATACAGCAATCCTTGTTGATACGCGCGTAGCTCCCAGAACTCGTTGGCGTAAGGAAACAGCGCGCTGGGCACCTCGGCGATGGACCAGATGAACTGGGCAAAGAGAATGCTGCCGACGGCCATGATCGGAAAAATGATCAGTTCCGCCTTGATGAGCGAGGTGAATTTCGTGCCAGTCAGTTCGGTCGTTCGGAAAAACTGAACCTGTTGGGAGTAATTGTGCAGGGGGATGGGGGCAAACCAGATCGCAGCACCCTTGTAGCCGGAGAGAATAAACGTCGCCTCGCGCACGAAAGGGATCGTGACCTGTTGGCCGACGATTCCCTCCATTCGGGCCGATACGTAGCTGATGAATGGTGTATAGACAAAGCCGTAGAAGATGAGCAGCCACAATGGAAAGGGTCTGCCGCCGGGCGGGATGCCGGCAACAACATTGACCAGATAGTACGTCAGCGCGATGTAGGTTGTGGTTGAACCGACGTAGATCAGCAGGCCAAGCCATATCGAGAAATCACCGCGGCCGGCCGGCGGCCGCAACAGATTTCGCCACTGCAAGGGTCCACCGCCGGCGGCCGAACCGCGACGACTCCGTAAGAAGCCGCGCAGCAGGTGCAATAGTCCGATGACCGCCACCGCCACGGAGAGGCCCAGACCAAAGCTGAAGTAGAAGTCCATCGTGTTCGCTTGAATGGTGCGAATTGCACCCAGACCAGGCTCCCAGCTATGAAGCAGCCCGAAGTGGTACAGCAGGGGGTTCAGCGCCATCGTAAACAGCAAACCGATGAACGCGCCGACCATCGCCCAGAACGGCAGAACCATCCCCATGACGATGAAAGACAGATCGAGGCTGACCATCATTGGCATCGTGGGCAGTGTTTGCTCGGTGTACGCGGTCAAATCCACAAATGGCAGCGGGATAATCTCGAGGCTGGTGGCGAAGATGGCACCGGTCACGTTGGGCAGTGCCAGGTAGACGACTCCGAAGGCAAGTCCACCGGCCCCGCCCATGCTGAACACGCGCCACTGCCAGCTTTCGCGCTGTCCGGCCGCGTCCGCCAGCGCGGTCATGCCCATCGCACCGACCGGCGCCATCGGGAACGGTAGTTTCTCGACGTCCGAAGTCAGGCGGAACATGACATAGCCAAGACCGAAATGGTCAAGCCGTGACACCAGCAGTGTCAGAATCATCAAACCAATCGGCACGAGCCATGCCTTCATGAAGAAACTGCGCTGTCCGAGCACGTCCGGATCGCTGGGGGCAAACCACGCCGGGATGTGCTCGGTGATCCCGAGCTTGCGCATCTCCTCGCTCTGGACGAGAAACTGGTTCCACAGGAGTCCGCCCCCGCTGTGGATCACCGCGCCGCACATGTAGAAAAGGACGAAGATCTCCGGTCGCCGCAGTCGAGCCATCGCACGGCGGGCGACTTCGACGTAGAGAATGACCGTGACCCATTGGGCCGCCGAGCCCATCTCGATGCCCGCGACCAGTTGCATGTAGAGCTGCGCCGGTGTCATGAGCAGACCGACGAACAGCGCCATGATGATCGTGCCCCAGTTGACGCCGTCGTCGAACCGATCAGGCCGCTTCATCAGGTCGCGGAATTCGCGGAATTCCTGGTCTTCACGCATGGGCGCAAACCACGGTCAACATCTCGCGTCCTTCGCTGAGGTACTGCTGCCTCCGTTCGCGGCTGAGCTTTCGCCATCCCAGCAGCTGGCGGCGCAGTTGACGCAGAAAAAGCTTGTTGAGCTTGTGCCAGGCGGGCACGGATCCCGACGCGCGATGCAGCTCGATGTCGATGGCAAAGATATTTCGAATTTCGGTCGGGTGGATCGACAGCCGAATCTCCTGGCGCACGCCAAGGTCGTAGGGTGTGAGCCAGACGGTGCCTTCGATGCCGATCACGGTCGAATCCTGGAAAGTACGCAGATGATCGGTGCTGAAATGCCCCGAGCTGGCCTCACGGTGTGCATCCAGGTACTGGTACAGGAACGCGACCATCCCCGTACGGGTCACGCCGGTCACCGTGAATGGAAGTGAGTCGCGAATCTGGTCACCCACGGGCGGCGGCACCTGCCAGCTTCGCTTATGGCTGGGTGCGGCCAGCCGACCCGCCAGCCAGGCCGGCAGCAGAGAAGCGACCGTCACGATCACGAGGACCAATACCATGATCATGACGGCCTGGGAACCGGAATAGTTGAGCGTCAGGCCGCCGAGCCCGCCAAGTCGGCTGACGCAGGTACCCACCGCCTGGCCGACGACGTATCCGAAGATCGAGCCCATCAGTCCGTAGGTGAGGGCCTCAGCGAGGAAGAGGAACCCCACATGGACCGGGGCCAGGCCCAGGCTGGTGTAGACGTAGATCTCGCGCTGGCGTTCGGCGATGGAACTGAGCATCGTGTTGAAGATGATCAATCCCCCGATCAGCAGCGGGATGAACAGGCTCCACGGCGCGGTCGGAAACAGCGGTGTGCTGGCCACGACGCGAAGCCCTCTTTCCGGGGCGCCGAAGATCACCGAGTACGCCAGTCGCTGGGCCACTTGCTCGGCGATCCGCTCAGCCTCGTGTCCGTCGCGCGCGGCGAGGGCGATGCTTTTCAATTGGCAATCGCGCACACCTCGCAGAACGGAAGCCGGAAGGATCAGCACCTCCCGGCTGGACAAGGCCGGCAGGTCCGCCTCCATCCGGATGTCGGCCCCGGTCTCTGTTTCACCATGCGACATCGGCTGGTCCGTCGGGGCCAGGGCGCGCCTCTGCTCATCGGTCAAAGCCGAAAAGTCCGTGGGCAGCATCGACCGCCCATCGAGGTCCACCACGAGATGATCGAATTGCCCGGGGTCAAGCACACCGATCAACTCGAGGCTCTGCCCGGCGACGAAGACTCGATCGCCGGGTTTGATCCCTAACGCGTCAGCGCGCTGCGATGCCATGTAGCATCCGCCCCGTTCGGCGAAGTTGCCCCAATTGGGACAAACGCGGCCCACTGCGCTGAGGTTGACCTCATCCGCCGAGAGACCGAGGGCGGACTTGAAACCGACCCGCTTCCCGTTGCCTGGATTCGACACCGGCAACCTCCAGTCAGGGTCAGACCTTAGCCACCAGTAACGAAGGGCCGTTCCGGCGGGTGATGGTTGTCTGACGATCGAGCGCAGGGCCGCGTCGATCTGCTCCGGCAAGGGTCGGCCACCGGCCTGGCGAATCAACACGCCCGTGTATTGCGGTTCTCCCGCCAGTGGATACTGACGGTCGTTGGCATAACGACGGGTCGAAACGAAACAGAGCAGAACAAAGGTGATGAGCACGACCGCGAACCCCGTCAGCGCCGTGCGCAACCTGCGCCTTCGCATGTTGGCGATGCCCAGTCGAATGGCCGTCGACAGCACGCCGAGACGCGACGTCCTGGCACCGCTCGCCTCGGCTCGGCCACTTCTGAACTTCTCCAGTTCTGACTCGAACTTGCGGTAAACCATCACGATGACCAGGCCGCTCATGAAGATGACGCCAAAGGCCATGATCACCGTCAGCGGTTGGCTGCTGATCCTGAACGCGGGATGGAAGCTCCACAACAGAGCGCTCATGGCGGTGAAGATTGCCATCATGGCGATGATCTGTCGATAGACGCTGGTGCTGGCCACGAGCAGCCGCTCCATCGCATAGCTGAACGGAACCAGCAGCATCAGCAGGAACACCGCACCGCGCACGACATCGCTGGCCGTCCCAAGCACCGCCTGATACACCCTCATTTCGGTGGCCAAGGCCGCGCCCGAAGCGCGCTCGAAGTCGACACTGCTTTCGGCCTGCTCCGCCTCGGCCAGTAGACGTTCGGTGCGCCGCTGCAATTCGTCGATCTCCACGCTGCTGATGCCCGCCTTGTGGAAGTTGGCCAGGCGATGCCGGTCGAGCCGGAACCAATCGCGTGCGCCAATGTAGGTCGCATCGACGGCCAGCTCGCTGAATCCCTTGACGAGCTGCCGAGTCGTCGCTCCCGAATACTGCGGGATCGTGTTCAACAGCGCCATCCGGTTGCGGGTGATGCCGGCGCCGAGGATGAGCTGCCAGGGGAGGTCCGGTTCCAACTGGGCGCTGAGCAGCCCATCGTAGACCGTCACGTTGGATCGCTTGGGATCGGACAGCGTGCGGGCATTGAGAAAGCTGGCCGAAGTGAGCGGTTCGAGAAAACGGGCGTCAAACAGCCCCAGCAGGCTCAACTCACGGCAGTCGAAGACGACTGCGCGAAGGTTCGATTTGAATCGGCACGACACCGGTGCCCCGAGCACGACTCCGGCCCCGCTCCGGCGGTAGTCGATGGCACGGACAATCCGGCCGTCGTCGGCCAGCCGGTAAGACTGAAGGTAGAACTCGCCGAACCTGCCGTCGCCGACACGACTGGGCATGAGTTCAAAGAGGAATCGGCCGTCGGCCCCGGTGCGAACGAACTGCTGCCGGCGCACCCCCGCCGCAATGAGCGGCCCGGTGGGAGTCACCTGGTTCTCACCGACTCTACCGATGACCAGCGTGGTCAGGTACCCCTCCATGGGCAGTCGTGGCACCGGGGCACCAGGCGAAACGTCCACGATCTTGCCGCTGACGCGCGACCATTGCGGGACCAGGGCGTCGCCGTGCGCGGCAAAGGACGGATCGGCCGCGAGCGCCTCCAGCAGTGCGAGCGTCGCCTCGATCTGGGGCCTCAGGCGCGACCAGTCGAGCCGGTCCGGGTGGTCGCGGGGCGTATCCACCTTCCGGCGCGGAGCGTTCAGCGTGCTCCAGGTCACGGCCGGGGTGCTGAAACTGACGGCCGGCGAGGTCAGGGTCGCCACGTCGCCCAGGACGAACGAATCGGCGCTGGCCCAGCCTTCAAACGGCTCGAGGTTCACTGCCGTCCGATGCTCGTCCGTCCAGATGACTCGTCTCTGCACGTTTTCCTGCAACCAGGCTCGAAAGATCTTCGAGTTGGCGGTCTCGTCCGTGTAATTGAAAAAACAGAATCGACTGGGCCCCGCGGCAAAGCCGGCGTCCGACAAATCCAGACCCAACAGGAAGTCGATGGGTCGCGGCGGGTCGTCGGATCCGGACAGGTTCAGCTCCTGCAACAACCGCGCGTGCCACCGATCGCGTTGCTGCTCGATTTCGAAGATGTCCTCGACCTGCTGCAGCTGAAGGCGGATGCGCCGGCGCGCCCGTTTCCAGAGTTCGCCGGCCAGCCGCGCGAGATCGGCATCGCGCGAGTCCGAGGCGTCCGCCCTGGTCATCAGGGCGTGGGCGCTGCGGAATGCCGTGCGCCGCGCGGTGAGTTGCCCGACCTTCGCGGCGATCTGCCGCTGCTCATCGCCCTCGGCCTTCGTCAACCGCAGTCGTAGCGGTTCGAGCGCCGCATCGACGGCGATCACTTCCCGGTCGACCTCGTCCCGGATGGTCTTGCTCAACCCGCTGTAATGGCGTTGCGACAACGTGGCCAGCACGTCGTCGGAAGCGTCGACGGCCGCGGCGAGCTCTTCGGCTTGGCGGTATTCCCGGGCCAGCTTTCGATCGTCCGTGACTGATCTGGCACGGTTATCCGGCGACAGGGCGAGTGTTCCGAGCATCTGTCTGACGCCGAGCTGGTTGATCGCCTGCGCATCGAGAAAGGCAAAAAGCAGCGGCCTTGCCGGACGGTGCACGGCGAAATGGCGCAGCGCGTCCAACAGCACGGCGGCATCGACCGCGGCGTCGGCGCCGGCGGCCAGCTCGGGCACGAGTCCGCCCGAATCGATCGGCGCGGCGATCGCCAGGGCCGCCCTCCGCGCCCCCCGTAGTTCCGCCTGACCTTCGGCAGGTGTGACCAAGGCATAGATGTTGGTCGCTTCGGCCCGCACCCACTTGCAGTGACTGATGACACGGCCGGTTGAAATCGTGCCTCCCCGCAAGGCGGTGGACAGATTCCCGTCGGGCACGAAGAAGCGCGGCACATGGATGGGCAACGGCAGCAAATGAGTTGCGGCATGCCGCTGCGTGAATTCGGCGCCGTCGGCAGCACCGTCGAGCAGAAGAATCGCCGCGGCTCCCGCCCGCGCGACATCCCGCCACCGATTCCCGCCTGCGGCTTCCATGACCGCGATCTGGCCGCGCAGGCTTCCCGCCGGCAGTCGGCCGACCGCTTCGACGCTCGCCTCCCCCACGTAGATCAATCGACCTTGAATACCTTCATCCGGCGTCGTATTCAGACGCACGCTCGCGGGCCAGAGCGGGTAGATGCGGTGACGGCCGGCCAGGGCGCCGCCGTCAATCACGATCCGGGCCCGCTCGACGCGCGGGACCATGACGGGGAAACGATGTGTCCACACCGACGCGCCCGGGATCTCTTCCACGTGGCCCAGCAGGCGCGCGACAGCCTGGTCGTGACCGGTCGAGCCAACCACGCGCGTCGCCGAGTCGGCGAGCCAGCGGGTGTCGCGGACGATCCGGTCGATCCGATCCGACGCGTCCGCATCGGCAGAGCGCGACGTGGCCACCGTCAGAGTGACGAATGCGCACGAAACAATCAGTGCTGCCGCTCTGCGTCGATGGCGATTTGACGCCGGCTGCAATGGATCGGAATCGGAGGCGCGTCGCACCGTGGACAGTTGGAGCATGATCGACTTGCAATCGTTGTCGTGGCGCTCAGATATCGACGTGCGGATGTTGTACCAGACTTCGGAGGCGCCTTGAGCCATGCGGTGGCCGAAGCCCACGCTACCCAGGTATGAGTACAGGGTTCACCACCAATTCGATGCCCCGGGCATACAGCACCGCCGGTACGATCGACCAGAAGGCGGCGGCAAGAACTTCCCCGACGATCATGCCCACGAACAATGCCGCGGCACTGCGATACACGGCGGCGCCGCCGTAGCGCAGGACCAATAGTTTCAAGAGCCACCCGAGCATCACGCTGGCCCAACCCATCATGCTTTGAAAGGAGTAGACCATAAGCAGACCGATGGGATGAATCGGCCAACGGGGCCAGGTCAGGCACGCCCAGTACAACGCGCCGGCAAGGACCGCCCCAAAAGCGATGTGCCCCAGGCGGTTGTACGACGTCTGGCGAAATTGGCCCTGCTGCCACTCCAACAGCACATGTTGGGCGCTATCGAATTGCCGGCTGCCCCAGGAAATGAGCGGGCTCTGGCCGCGAGCCCCGACCTCGTGGTGGTAGCTCATGGTCAGGTGCACCGCTCCACAAACCACCACGCCGATGATCAGTACCGCCAGCAGAAGCCACGCGATTCGGATGCGCTGGCGCGGCGTGGTCTTTTCGTCCATGCCCAGCGCGTGCATCGCCATCACCGCGGCGCTGACTCGTGAGGCGCGCTGAAAGACCAGATCGATGACGCCGCCGAAGAACACGCTGCCGGCGCTGAGCCAGGAGACGGGAACCAGGCGGATCAGGCTCGTCGCATATCCGTGGATCTGCAGAAAAGGAACGCCCGTTTCGGCCGCCATCCGTGCCGCAAGTAGACACGTCGTGAATCCCATCGTCACGTAGCATGCGGCGATCGCCGGCTGGACGCCCACCCACACGAACCAGCCGAACGCGCCAAGGCACCCGCCGAAGAACATGATGCCGGCCACCTGCAGATACCGATCGTCATCGTCGGCCGGACGGCGCAGCATGACCTTGAAGACGCGCCCCCACTGCCGCCGGCCCAGCCAGAGGATGACCGCCGTCATGGCGAACATGGCACCGCTGCGATGCTCCGTCACGGGGACGAAAGAGGAAGGAAGATAGGCGGCTGCGATCATCGCGCACAAGGCATACCCGGGCTCGAAGGACCAGAGGCTGAACCCGATACGGCTCGGCATGAAGAACGCCACCGCCAATAGAATGAACGAGACCTGGCCGCCGGTGATCCAGTCGGGCAGGTGCAGCCAGGGCTCCTCGGAGAACAGGGGGCTCAGGTCCCAGCGCAGAGCGATGGCTGGCACGCGTCCCGGAAAGTAGCGTGCCAGACCACTCAGCAGGTGCAGTGCGAAGACGGAGGCGGCCGCATACCAGAATGCCCGGCGCCGATAGATCGGCGGGCCATCGCCCGGCGCCGGTGTTCCAATCAGCGACTGCTGCAGGGCGATCAGGGGAAACGCCAGTCGCTCGTTGTGTCGCCACTGCGGCAGCACGATCATGCCCAGCCCCACCATCATGGCGAAGGCCGCACAGAGAAGGCCGCCCCAGGAAGCCAGCGGCCCCATCCAGGCCCGCCAGGGAATGGGCTCATCGGGCATCAGCCGGCGTTGCAGGGCCGAAGACGCCCGGGCCGGCCGATCGTAGCCCACCTCGTCCGGAAAGAGTGTCCCGGGCGCTTCGATGGATTCGTACGCCTGCGCCAACCTGCGGTCGCTGTTGATCTCCATGTTCGTATGGGCAATGGAATAGGGCAGCATCCGCAACAGTCCCTGGCCGGGCAGGACGCTGGCCACGAGCATGACGCCCAGGATCAGTGCCAGCTGTCGGTGCGACAGCGCTAGGCGCGGCGCCCACCGATGCAGCACCACGTTCATCGCGAGCACCAGCATCAACAGGAAAAGCGCAGCGACCGGCAGGAAGGAATCTGAGGAGATATAAGCCAGACCGAGAAAGAAATTGTTGTAGGGCCTGACGATCCAGATGAACAGCGCGCCGGCGATACCAAGTGCGGCGGCAACCCAGGCGCGCCGACGGGACCATTGAACCTGGTTCTGGCTGGACCGAAGCGCCATGGAATCAAGTGCCCCTAACAGAACGCCCCTTGCTTCGACATGGGGGGCGATTGTATCGGGATGCGCCCGGTTGAGCCGGCGCGCATCGCGCGGATTACGACAACGACGGCCGGCATGACCTGTACGTGTCGAACATGTACAGCAAGGCGGGCCTGCGCATCACCGAGCAGATCGCCGGCCTCGACGGACGGTTTCGCTACTTTGCGGCGGGTAACCTGATGTTTCGCAACGTCGGCGATCGCTTCGACATGGTTTCGGGTCTCGAGCCGCCGGCGGTGACGGTCGCCCGGGCCGGCTGGTCGTGGGGCGGGCAGTTCGTCGACGTCGACAATGACGGATACCTGGATCTCTACGTCACCAACGGCTACTACACGGCGCCCTGGCAGGTGGACAGCCAGGCCGGTTCAAGCCACTCTACGCGCTGCTTTACGATCTGACCGGCCGGCAGCGGAGCGAGATCGATCGCCTGCTATCCGAGACGGGCCACGAGCAAACCATTCCTTCGAGCATCGTCACCGATGAGAACGGCGTGATCGTGCGGGTGTTCGCCGGCGTGCCGACGCTGTCGGAGGTGCGGGGGCTGTTGCGCGAGCAGGAGCAATCAGAAATCACGGGTAACGGTTCAACGGGTCGAAGTGAAATCCCTTCCCGAATTCCGCGTCGCTCGGTTCGTCGGTGATCGTGACGAACTCGACGTGCGTGTCGAGCAGCCCGATGTTCACTTCGCCCTCCCACTGGCGAAGCTCTTTCATATGCCAGCCCAGCCACCCGTCGGGAACGTCCCGATACCAGTTTGCATAGTTGTTGAAGTCCGGGTCGCCGCCGGCGATGCACAGCGACGGGTTCACGACCTCCTCCATGCGATAGGGCACGCCGTCGCTACCGAAGCCATCCGCCTGCCGCATCAGCCCGCCCCAGGGATAGCCGCCCTGATGCACCGTGCCCCGGTTGTTCGGGGAATAGGAGGTGCCGTACTTTTCATAGTACGACTGGAAGTTGCCTGTCGTATAGTGCGTTGTCGGGTTCTTCGACGCGAAGACGTCCGAGGGGCAGTGGAACATCAGGGGATCGAAGCCGTACAGCGGACGCACCTCGGGGCCCCTCTCCATGCCCACGCCGTAGTTGCCACCCGCCCCGGGCCCGCCTCCCGCAAAGCCGCCCTTGCCCGTATCGAGCAGGTACCCGTCCCAGTCGTTGACGTAGGCGTAGATCGCAATGCCGATCTGGCGCTGATTCGACTGGCAGGCCGTCGTCCGCGCGGTTTCGCGCACCTGCTTGATCGCCGGCAGCAGCATCGCGATGAGCAGCGCGACGATCGAGATGACCACGAGCAGTTCGATGAGCGTGAAACCATCACCCCGTCCGTACTGTGCGATAGTCGGTCGACCCGTCATGCGTTCGTCCTCGAACCGGCGCTCGTCAGCGGATCTTATTCGCGGGAGCCCATGTTTGCCACAATCATTTCTTCAGCCAATTCCAGCAGCGCTTCGCGCCGTCGGATCAGGTCGGCGCCGTCCTTGGTGTATTGCGTCAGGCTGGGACTGAGATCCGACAGATTCAGCAACTTCCGGGCTCGTATTCGATAGAGCGGTCCACTTTGCATGGACAGGCTCTCTATTTCGGTAAACAGATCGTAATCCTCGAACCCGTCGCGGATCAGGGCCAGGCGCATCGACGGGATCGCCGTGTCGTTGAGTCCGGGGTACAGCAGCCAGCCGTCGCCGTTGGTCTTGATCCACCAGGGATCCCAATTGGCGTACTCTTGCTTCACGTATTCGGCTACGGGCAATTTCACGGATTGCCAGACGCTGACCCCCCAATACAGGAAGCCGTCGATGCGATTCTGGTAAGTCTGCCATCCGAGGATGCGCTGGTCGACGCCCGGATAGTCCACGAACACGTTGGCGTAGGGCGCAATCGGGCCGGAACAGACGTACCACCACACCTCCTCGCCGGCCGCCTGCGCCGCGTGGATGCGCTCGATGTCGGCGAACGCGGTCAGCGGGCACCAGATGTCCACGAGATCGTCAAGCACCGGATGCGGGTTCCAGCCGGTCTGCATGATCTTCAGGTCGGGAACGGCTTTCTTCAGCACGGTGTAGTCGTGGAAGATCTTCTCGAACTCTTCGGGCTGGATGGAATCCGGGCCCCGGCCCGGTTCGTCCTTGCCGTAGATATAGGTCATCTCCCACCAGCCCCGGCTCTTCATATGCCGCTCGAGCGCCTGGGCACATTCCACGGAATCGTCGCCGATCGGACCGCGCCAGTTCATCCGGCAGATCGGCTCGGCCCAGGGGCTGTAAGCGTTGAGCCCGTGAGGCAGCATTTCCCGCACGTAGTGATCCACCGCCGAGAAATCCCATTCACCCGATGAGGAAACGCGCGGCGACATGCGTCGATTGCACGGGGTGATCCGGTGCTCCAGCAGCACTTGTGCGTGGTGATGGTAGGCCCTGGTGTACCTTTCCCAATCTCTCTCGGAGGCTTCGATCCCCGCGTTGTCCAGCGTGAATTGCGTGCGCAGATGCGAAGTGATGGGCAGGGTGATCGAAAACACGCGTACCTGCAGCGGTATTCGCGCCGCCGGAATGCCTTCACCTTCCACCCATACGTAGCCGCGATACTCGCCGGGCGCGTCCTCGGCGGTCGTCTGGACGGTCACGAAGAAGGGCTGGCGCCGGCCGGCCGGGACGTCGCGGGCGCGATTCGGCAGCAGGACGTCGGGCACTTCTCCGCTGAGCGTGGCGCCGAGCGTGCGATTCCTGCAATTCACGAAACCGATCGGGGTCACCACCACGCGCTGTTGCGGGATCACCGCGCCTTCCGGTCCTTTCAGCTCCGTAGCCCGCACGCGCACCTGTTGCAGCGCCTCACCCACGGCCGAAACGACCACCTGCGCCGGCTCATATTCTCCGCGGGCCATGGCAATGCGCAGCGGCTCGGCAAACGAACCGGGATCCGCACACTTCGGCTGGATCTTTCTCGTGCTGACGGCGGTGGTGACGTAGTAGCCGGGCAGACGCGTTCCGCCCTTCCAGTCCTGCAGCACTCGCGCCATGCGTGCCTGCATGGCCAGATCCAGCACGCGGCGCTCCAGCGAAGCAAGTTCGCCCGAAAGCTGACCCAGCTGCTTCTCGTCCTGGGGCTGACCAAGCTGATGCGCGATCGCCTCGATCCTGCGCTGCAAAGACTGCTTCTCTGATCGCAGCACCTGCCGGTCGCCGATCGAGGCCATCTCCTGCTCGATGCGACCGAGCCGCGGCGCGAGGTCGGGCAGCTCCAGCGTGGCTGACTGACGCCACAGGATCCCGCCGTCCGGTGCTCGAGCCACGATCGTCAGCTCGCTTCTCGCCGGAGCGATGGGAACGCCTACTTCCAGTTCAGGCCCCTTGATCGTCTGCTCGACGACCTTTCGTTTACCCGAGACGGGATCGACGATGACCTGCACCTCTACATTTCCCCGTCCGTTGCGCAGTTCTACCTGCAGCGGTACAACACCCGTCCCGCGCCCGGGCAACTGCCTGACGGCAACGACCGGCCCTTTGCCCGCGAGCACCAATGACCCGAACCGATTGGGGTCATGGAAGCGCCCTTCAAGCGCAGACCAGGTGGAAAGCTCGCGCACGCCGGCGGCATTGCGGGTGAAGTTCGCACGCAGGACAAACCCCTTGTCAGGACGGTCCACGTCCAGGGCCGACCAGGGAATGGACAACTCCACGAACCAGTTTTGCTCTCTGCGCCCGCACGCGGCCTTCCAGTCGGCATTCCACTCGTGGTCGCGGGCCTCCCCTGTCCATAGTTCGTCGGCCACCGTCCCGGTGTGGTCCACCCCCAGATGGACATACCGGTTGTTCGGCCAGTGCTGAGGAGACAGGAAGATTTCCAGTAACGAGTGACCCCAGACGTGGTCGTCCCGCTTTCCGGGTTCGCCGACCAGCTTGTCCGGCGCCTCGCCACTGCACTCGCCAAGGAGGTACAGACCGTGTTCGTCGTGGCCGAGGCTGACGACGACCTCCGCCCGGGCCTGCCCGCCCGTCGCCAGCTTTCGAAAACCACACGTGACTGCGGCCTTGTCCCACTCGCCGTCTTCCAGATTGCCATCGATCGTGGGGCGAGCCGCCAGATGGGGAACGGCCAGCACCGGCGATTGCGCATCACTGGCGACGATGGCACCACTCACGACGAGCGACGTAACCAGACACAACATCATCACGCGGTCCCCAGTGTTTCCCGGATGGGTTCAGCCCAGATCCACCGCTGGGCATTTCGATGGCGCATGATACCGCCCTCCTGGCCACCAAGTGGGATATTCTCTGGGGCAAAGGCCCCTCAACGGCCCCAGGGACGCGAAAGAAAGTCTTGACACATGGGCGGATTCTCTATTAAGATGCTGATAATTGGGCGGGGTAAGTCTGGAGGGTTCTTGGTGGCCCGAATTGCCTCTCGGCGGTTAGTGAAAGTTTCTTGTTGATTGGTGTTGCTCTCTCAGCCAGGGCGGTGTCCGTCCGGTGACTGGTGACAATTCTCTTGGCGCGAAAGGAGACCTGAAATGAAGCGGTTTGCAACAGTTCTGGCGGTATTGGTTCTGGCAGGTGTGGCCGGCCAGGCTCTCGCAGCAGTCTGGCATCAGGAGACGTTCGAGGAGTTCAACGTCGGCGACGGCCGCGCGGCGCTGGTTGCGGCCGGATGGTCGATTCCGGACCCCGACAACCCCAACAATTCTCAGGTCGGCGGGTTCAAGAACAACGACTCAGTCAGCATCGTAGCGATGAATGCGCCCGGTGGCGCAGGGGGCTCAAAGGCCCTGGAGATGGGGTGGGCCTCCTTGAACAAGAGGGTGGCTGCCGAGCTCGAACGCACGGGAGCCCAGGAGATGTCCGCGTGGCTCTGGGCGGACGAGATGAACAACACGGCGAGATCGTTGTTTGCCGCTGACCTTCAGACCAGCAATCCCAGCTTTGACCCGGGCCGGGACGAATGGATGAACGCCCAGGCTGGGATGGCCGCGCGCACGTCAGCCAACGCCGGCAAGAACGTCTCTCGGCTCGATCTCGCCGCGAACGATGAAAGTTTCGAGATGGACGCCCAGCGGTGGTACCGGGTCCTGGTCCAAATGAATACCATCACCAAAGCGGGTACGGTTACGCTGTATGACGATACCGGGGCCGTGGTCCAAGGCCCCTTCACCGATGTCCTCCAGGAGGGTCCTGGTACTTTTGATAGTGTCGACGCAGTCCATATGAGTGCGTTCCTCCCTGGCCCCAGGTTCGTGGTGGACAACATCGAGTTCGGCGATCCGATTCCCGAGCCGGCGATCATTGGCATGATGGCAATCGGTGCGCTGGGACTGATCAGACGCCGAAGAGCGTAATACCTCAGATCGCGTGTCCGGGATCGAGCGCAGCGAGCCCCCGGCAGCGAGTCTCTGAAGAGCGCGTGACGAGCAAGCATCGTCACGCGCTCTTTTGTTTGCGCCCGATGTGGCGCAGTGCGCCCTGGATCGGATGACCCGTCCGGCGGCTCGACGCCCTCGTGGGCGTATCATTGGTGAACGACACCCGAACGTTCGGCGAACCGCGTGGCGTTAGCCCGCGGGTCCGAGGCCGACGGTGTGCGATACACCACAATCGCACCAGGAGACGATTCCCCATGCCAAAACGAGCCGCACTGATCCTTCTAGTTGCAGCTTTCCTGGCCGGCGGCCTCGCGATCACCAGCAGCGGGGGTCCTTACAGGCCCCTCTCCCAGCTCGACGATCAGGTGCGCAGCCTCGCCGGCGTCAGCCGGCTCCGCGTGCGTGTCGTGCCGGTGCCTGGCGGGATTGCCGACCTGGGCGTGAATCGTGATGACGTTCAAGCATCCATGAAGCAGAGACTTCAAGAGGCCGGCTTCGAGATCATGGCCGATGAACAGGAGGATCAACTCTCCGCGCAACTGCCGAGGTTGACGCTGAGAATCCTCGGCGGCACTGATCCGGAGGTGCCCGGCAGCATCTGTTTCGCCGTCGCACTCGAGTTCGAGCAGGAGGCCACGATCGACAGGCTGGATGAAAAGATGTTCCTGCCGACCTACACGCGCAAGGCCTTGGGCCTTGTTCGCAAGGGGCGGTTTCCGCAGTCGGTCCGCACGATGATCGACGACCTCGTGGACAGCTTCGTGAAGCGGCACGAGCAGGCGACAAGGGCCCGGTGACAAGCTGCATCGCGATGAGCAGCGCGATGATCGAGATCACCACAGCCCTGGCAGCCCTACCGTTCCGCCTTCATCGCATTGAAGGCGGTCGCGGCATCCTCGACGAGTGGGTGGTTGCCCGCGTCGCCGCGCACCAGGAAGAGCCGGCGATCGAACATCTCGGTGGTGCGGTAGTTGACGTACTGCTTGACGGCCATGTGACCGTCGGCACTCAGGTAGCGCAGGACGAGCACCCGGCGCCAGCGGTCGGGTGAGCGGTTCGGGGGCGAGCGGTGCGGGATGCGCTCGTCGTGGATCGCGGCGCCGCCGGCTTCGAAGACGTAGCCGACCTCCTGCTCGTCGACGTCGGCGGGCAGCGCGGACGGCTCGATCTCCTCGTCGAAGAAGTCTTCGCCGGTCGGGCGGCGGGGCATGCTCTGCCGGTGATACCTCGGCAGCACGTACATCGTGCCGTTCTCGTCGTCGAGGTCGTCGAGGGCGAGCCAGATCGAGGCGAAGCGGCCGCCGAGGTTCCAGTTCGTGCCGTCCTGGTGCCAGGGGATCGCGCGCCCGGTCCGGGGGCGCTTGCAGATCAGGTGAGTCGACCACAGCACGATGTCGGGACCGATCGCCTGCGCCACCGCATCGACGAGATCGGGGGCGCGGCATAGGTCCAGCAGCCACGGCTCCTGCTGGTGCGCCGAGTAGAACTCGTCCGGCTGCAGGCTCGGATGTAGTTCGTCGAGCATGCGGTCCATCTGGCGCTGCGCGTCGGCGAGGCCCTCGTCGCTGAGCACGCGACCCAGCAGCACGTATCCCTCCTTGGTGAATCGTTCGCCGATTCGGTCGGCGTTCGGTGCCGTCGTCCATTGCATGGGTAGACTCCCACGAAGGTGCGCAAAGCGCTGCAAGTCACTGCGCCGCGATCTGCTCATTAGTCGGGCCGTCCATGAACTGAAACGAGTAAAGCTTCGCGTTCTCGAGGTGGAAGCGCAGACGCACCGTCGTGCCGCTCAGGCTGCCGACATCCGTGTTTCGGTTCCAGGACACGGTATGGCTCACGTCGTCCGTGCTTAAGGCACGGCAATCGGTACGGCTGAACCCCTTGACCGGCCCATCGTCCCGAAGGATCTCGACGCCGACGGACCCGCACGACGCGTCGGCGTTGAGGGTCAGCGCGTTGCCCTCGAAGGTGAATGCCTTCGTGGTCAGGTGCCCGCCCTGTCCGTCGGCACCGACGGAAGCGAACCCGTCCAGTCTCGATGTGGCCAGGCAGACGCCACAACTGACCGGTTTGCCGTCCTTTCGATCGCGGCCGCCGTGCGGCCCGCTGATCGCGCTGTAGTAGTACCTGATCGTGTCCCCCGCCACGACGGCATGGGCGCCCGCGATCATCCCGCAATCGATGTCGTCCAGACCGCCCATCGCGATGAACGGCTTTCGGTCGCCCACGCGGTTCCAGTGAACCAGGTCCCGGCTCGCCACGAGCTGGATGTACATGATCCCGGCCTGGTTCGAACCGCCGACCTGCTCCATCTCCATCGAAGAGTCGAAGATGTTGAGAAACCCCAGGTACATGCCGGCGTAAGGGAACACGTCCATCCCGTAGAAATGGGAGTGACGTTGTTTCGGGTCGTCCCACTTGAGCAGATCCAGTGACGCCTCGATTTGCTCGTACGCCAGCTCGTCGTCCCGCTCGTCCGGCGCCAGCACCAGCTGGGGATAGGACCATTCGGTGAAGTTCTCGCTGTAGGTGATGCCGACGGCCCGCCGGTCGAAGTGCCCGATGCGCACATTGAGCTTGACGAGCGCCAAGTAGCGGGGCAGAAAGGAGTGATAGAACTTGTAGCCCTTCTCATATTTCTTCAGCCACTCGGGCATCGGATCGAGAGCGAACCGGTGCAGCACGTTCTCGGGGATCCGGACCACCGAGTTGACGTCGCCCAGCGCGCCGACGATGACCGGATTGCCGCCGTCGTGCGGAACCCAGCGCAGACCGTCTTCGGAGAAGGAGACGATCTTCCCCCGCCAGCCGCCTCCCGGATCCTTATCCGGAATGTACTTGGCGTCGTAGAAGGTCTTGTAGAGTCTTTCCGGCGGCTCCGTGCCCCGCATTTCCGGCGTGTACACGATCCTTCCCACGATCCCGTCGATCAGGTTGTTCGCCGTGGAGCCCTCGTGCTCCTTGATGCCCAGGTTCGCCTTGTCCCAGGCGATACCGTCCGCGGACGTGGCGTAGTTGCACCAATGCCCCCCGCCGTACCACATTCGGTAAAGCTGCTGCTCGCTGTCGTAGAACACCTCGTTGGCCTGCACCAGCTCGCCTTCCCAGGGATCCTCCGGTTGCAGAATGGGGTTCGCCCCGTATTTCTCCGGCGGATGAAAGCCCCAGGTGAGACCCGACGACGCTTCGACGAGGTAGTCGTCCACGAAGAGCTGCTTGAACGATCCGATCTCTTTCATGTGTCGCCTCTCTGCGCGGCCGCGCGTGCGTCGAGCCCGCGCACGACGCGCTCAGGAATCAGCGCCGGTCCCGGTTTCCTCTTGCTCGGTCCACCCGAGCCGCTCGATCTCGTCATAGACCGTGTCCTTGGCCAGCGTGAGATCGTGATCCGTCAACGGGAGCCGGTCCACCGTGACGATATCGTCCGTCAGGAACTTCTCGGCGAGATTCGTGCGGGCATACCACCCGGAATTCCCGTACGACCTCTCGACTCGGCGCCTGGCGTATTCCGGCGTGTGCCCTTGGGAAACGAAGGCCATCTCCGCCTTGATGCGCTTTTCGTACTGATCGGAGATGTCCACGAAAAAGGATACTTCGTCATACTTCATGCTGGGCGCGATGTAGTACTTCCGGGCCACCCGGTGATATCCCCGGGCGCCTCCCGGCTTAGGATGATGGACCAGCGTGCAGGCCTCCGTGACGATCCGCGCGCAGGTGGAATGGTCCTCCGGCTCGGCGAAGAACCTGTCCGAATCGAGGCGAGCCGGAAGCTGCGTAATCAGGATGTCCGGTCGGGCCGCGTAGATCAGGTCGGCCACCTCCTCCACCATCTCGTCCGTTCTCCTGATCGGCCGGTCGGGATAACCCAGCATGCGGACATCGGTGACTCCGAAATATCCGCAGGCCGTTTCCACCTCCTTCTTCTTGTCCGCGACGTACTGTTCGTGCGTCTCGTCCATGACGGCCTGCTCCCGCTGCTCCGGCGACTTCATCCATTCGCGCCAGAGCTTCTCGTTGTGGGTGCTGCCGCCGTGGGTCAGGATCGCGATCGTCACGGCGTCGCCGTCCCGGACGTGATGCCCGCACGTGCCCAGGCAATGAATGCAGTCGTGCGGATGGGCGAAAATGCCGAGGAGCTTCAACTTACGCTTCGCGCTGTCCAGACTCACATCGATTTCCTTTCGAGTGACCCCACCGTCCACGCCCCGCGGTACCCGACGCGCTCCAGCGCCGAACGGCGTTGCCGGGTGGATTGTAAGTTGTTTGGGAGTCGTCGCAACGCAGGTGGGTCACGGCCGCCAGTTCCACAAGCGGTTCGCAACCAAGCTGCTGGAACAGGGCACCACGCCCGTCAAGGGCAAAGTGCGCTGTCCATCTTTCAACGGCAAGGCCGAGCGGTTCTTTCGCACGCTGCGTCGGTGGCTTCGGCGGACGCTGTTGCCATGGAGCACCGTCGGTCTGCAACGCAGGCTCGACGCCTACGACGACTGGTTCAACGTACATCACCCGCATGCGGCGCTTGCTGGTCGGACGCCGCAAGAGGCGTGGGATGGCGTGGACGAGTGATGTTCGTTCGCGAACGCCGCCGTCATTACTTGTCAAGGAACGTCACAATCGGGTGAACCACTTCACACGCTGCAAAAGCGCTACAAACCGGCGTCTCCGGGACCATCCCAGAAGTTTCAAGTGCCCGTCGAAACGAGGTTTACGAATGTCGGGCACGGAGGAAAGCGGAGAGGGTGGGATTCGAACCCACGGTGACGCAAAACGCCACACTGGTTTTCGAGACCAGCACCTTAAGCCGCTCGGACACCTCTCCGTATCTGATTGTGAGACGCGATTGTCGGCGCCGGGGCGCTGAAGGTCAAATGGGTAAAGGGCGCAACCCATCGATACGCGAGTCCGTCAACGGGATCCCCCCCAACCCGCCCCTACAAGTGGGGGCTTCCCAAGGTTCCCACCCGTCAGCGGGCAGGGCGGATCTCCAGGCGCCAGTCCTCGGCGCGACCGTCCATCGCGTTCGCCTCGACGAAGTCCTGCATGCGCGGCGCGAGGTGCGCGAATCGGAATCCTGCATGTCCCGTCGGACGACCGTACGCGTCGAGGAACCGGAACCGGTACTGAATGCTCAGGCCCTGCTTGTCGTAGGTCGACCGCAACGGCACGCTGACGTGCATCGGGCCGTCCTCGGAAGCCGCCAGGACCGTGGGCGGAGCGAACACGAGCCATTCGCTCAGGCTCGAGGCCACCGCGATCTGCGGGTAGTCGCTGACCGGCAGGAGGTCAACGAGCCCGGCGTGGGGCGCCTTGACCGGGTCGGACGGAGCGCAGCCGGCCAGGACCAGGGCGCCGATCCCCACCAACGAGCGGTGAAAACAGGGTTTCGATTGCATGGGGAAGCCTCTCGTGTGGTGTTCCTGGGCCATGTTCCTGGGCCATCATAGATCGGCTGGGTGGCTGGGGTCGAACGCAGCGAGGCACCATTGCCACCCTCCCGCGCCTCCCGCGCCTTGGTTCCTCGCTACTCGGCCCGCACCTGCAGGCCCTGCGCCCACGCGCCGCGCGGCCGGTACGGAAGGTGCTCCTGGCAGAAGAGCCGCGCGAAGCCGGCCGTGCCCGCGAGCGGCGCGGCGAGGGACGTGCCGCCTTCGAGCACGTGGCGGCGCGGCTGGGCGCCCGCATCGTCGTCGTCCCAGCTGATGCCCTCGGAACGATACAGATCCCTGAGCCGTGAAACCGTGAAGCGCTCGAGATGGCCGGCGCGCTGGTAGTCGGCGAGCACCTCGGCCGATGGCCGACGGACGCAGCGACCGCCAAGGATGAAGGGCAGCGCGCCCGGGGCGTCGCCCGAGTACCGGTCGTTGGCGTAGTGAACGCGTCCCGTCCGGGCCCACGCCGGCGGCTGAGCCTGATGCGAAACGAGGCGAATTAGTCTCAGCTGCGCCGTGCCCTGGGGCGGCGCCGTCAGCCCCGTGAGCAACAGGCGCGATGACGGATCGGATTCCACTTCAAGTGCGATCGGCTCGTCCGCTTCCGAGACACGCAACGGCGCGACGTACACGCGCTGCGGCAGCAGTTCGCAGTGCTCCGTGTCGGCCCGCGCGCCGCCCTTGGCAGCGGCGCCCGCCAGGAGCAGCCCCAGACCCACCCACGTCGCCGTCGAGGGCTTGTCATCGAGATCGGAGACGACCGCCGCCGTGCCGCCGGCCATCATCAGCGAGCCGAGACGACTCTTGGCCGTCCGCATGTCCTCGAGATTGTTCCAACGGTGATCCTGCGCCATCCGGTTGACGTCGAGCACGAGCGGCATCTCCCTGGTGCGCCCGTTCGCCGTCACGATGAGCGGCGCGTCGTCGCTTTCGAGCATCGGCTCGAACCGCGCGATCGCGCCGTCCGGTCCCGTCGCGACCTTGCGGGGCCCGCGGCCGAACTCGACCACGAGCACCGTGTCGTAGTCGCCGTCGCGGAACGTGTCGACGACGTCGACGAGCCGCTCGTCAAGCTGCACGACCGTGTCGAACTGCCGGTCGCTCTCCTCGCGGCGACCCATCTGCTGGTTCGCCACCGCGCTGAGCAGCCAGGCCAGCGCCAGGTTCGATCTCACCGCGGTAAACGACTCGAGCGTGTCGCGATCCTCGCGATCGCGGAGCGCACGGTAGACGATCGATTCGTTGTCCAGTCGTCGGCCGGTCTCGTCCTCGCCAAAATCGCGCAGGTGGAACAGCGCGTTGTCGGCGGCCGCGCGCAGATTCGACCAGTCACCGCGCATGGCGTGGTGCATGCCGACATAGAGGTACGCCATCGCCTGCTCGAACGGCTCACCCTTCCAGAACCTGACACGATCGCTGATGACAATCGACGCGACCGTCCGGTCGGCGTTGATGCCCTGCGTGCGCAGCGTGTCGAAGATGCGCTCGAAGGTGCGCCGCCCTGCCTCGGGGTAGCCCTCCGCAAGCGTCGCCACGCCGAGCTGCATGCGATCGAGCAGGTACTGTCGATGCCGGCGGTCGGGCTGCAGGTGATTCACCAGGTACAGCCGCACGTCGGCGTGACGGCCGGCCGACATCGCGTGACCAAGCTGCGGGCGCACCGGTTGCGGGGCGCAGCCCGTCGCCGCCGTCGTCAATGCGACCAGGCATCCGACCGCGAAATGGACCCATCGATCAGTCAATGACGCGCCCCGCGGCCTGGCGCTTGAGGTCGAAGCCATCGCTCCACACCACGATGCGCGAACGCACCTCGGTGATCCGGTACTCGAGATGGTAGTACTCGGCGCGGCGGTCGGTCACGTCGGCCTCCACGCGGCCCGACCGGCGCGCCGACCGGATCGTCGCGGCCATGACGTGCGTGGGCGGCATCGGGTTCTCCAACGGCCCCTCGAATCCCGCCTCGCGCAGCAGCTCGTATCGCTCCGGCGTGATCTGGAACACGATGTGGCGCTGCCGCGCCATCTCCCGGATCGGAAGGGCCGACCTGACCCGCGCGACGAGCATCCATTGCTCCGCAGTGGAGATGACGTCACTCGACAGGTTCTCCACTCGATTGAGGACGATCACCGCTCGCGGGGATCCGGCGTGCCGCCCCGCCAGGAACGCGCTGCCGGCGAGGCTGTCGCGCATCGCGAGCACGACCTGGTCGAGGTCGCCGCCGGTCAGTCGCGTGGACCGGGCCGGTGCGTGACAGCCGACGCCGCAGGCGCAGAGGACCGATGCCGCGAGCCATGTCGTGATCGCCGGCGACCAGTGCCCGCACGGCGATCGAGAATCTGAATTCAGGAATCGAGAGATCCGCCCGCTCACCGTTGCGCCAGATCGAACGGCTCATTGAAGATGATCCGGCGCGTCGACAGGTGAAGGAGCTGGAACTCGAAGTAGTATCGGCGCGTGCGGCCGCGCGCCGACTCGAAGAAGTCACCGACCAGCAGGTAGATGCGGTCGGCCGGGTAGCGGCTTGTCAGGTCCGGTCCGTCGGCGTCGACGCGGCGAAGCTCGGAATCCATGCGCGCGGTGGATTCGACAAAGATGAAATGCTTCCGGGCGATCTGACTGCGACGCACAGCCCCGCGCAGGCGGTGCTGGATCAGCTCGAAGTCGCCGGTGGGCGTCCCGGTATGGTTCTCGATGCCGCCCAGCTCGAGCACCAGCGGCTGGGTCGCCGACTTCACCTCGTCCAGCTCGGCCAGGCTTCGGACCAGCGCCTCCGCGGTGACGTCGCTGTACTCGTACAGCGCCGGCATGCTCGCGTCGGTGGATGCGCGGTCCGCACTGGTCGTGCGATACGGATCGATGCGCCCGCCGGTCGTGCCCGGATCCGGCGGCGACGTCCGGCAACCGATCAGGGCAAGCGCAACGATCACGACGGTCCCGCTGGAAAAGCGACGTCGCATGGAGTCAGTCATGGCTGGTTTCCCCGTGGGAGTCCTGATCAGAGAAGTGTCAATCGGGAGCCGCATGATGTCAAGAATGCGGCGAGAGGGTCCGGGGTTTAAGGGTTCACAGGATTCAGGGTGGCTGGGGTCGAGCGCGGCGAGCCCCCAGCGGGATACGTGGCACGAGACCCGGTGACTCCGCCGACGTCCGACGACTTCAGCTACGCCCGATGATCTTCATCATCGCGTCGCAGAAGCGATCCAGCTCCTGACGCGTCGTATAGACGCTCGGGCTCACCCGGACGCCGGGGCACTCGGGGTGCCCGATGCCCGCCACGAGGATCCGGTGCTCGCGCCACAGCCGGTCGGCGATCGCGCCCGGCGCGATCCCGTCGACCGCTACGTTCGCGATGCCGCAGGCGCGCCCTGGCTGCAGGCTCGTGTGCAGTCGCGTGCGCGGATGCTCGGAGAGCCGCCGCGCCCAGTAGTCGCGCAGGAAGATCAGCCTCGCTTCCTTGCGGCGCGGACCGAGCGCCCGATGAAAGTCGAGCGACTCGGCGATCGCCAGGGTATTGGCCGCCGGGTGCGTGCCGATCTGCTCGAACTTGCGAATGTCGTCGCCGTTCGATTCCGGCGCGGCCATCAGAGGCCACAGGTCCCCGATCTTCTCGCGCCGGACATAAAGCAGACCCGTGCCGTGCGGCGCGAACAGCCACTTGTGAAGGCTCGTGCCGTAGTAGTCGCACTCGAGGTCGCCCAGGCTGAAGTCGAAGTGCGCCAGCGCATGCGCGCCGTCGACGATGACGGGGATGCCGCGGCGGCGAGCCATGGCCACGACGGCGCGCACCGGGAGAATCTGCCCCGTCAGGTTGACCATGTGACACATGAGGATGACGCGCGTCCGGTCCGTGATCGCCCGCTCGAACCGGCGCACGATCTCCGCGTCGTCCTCGGCGGGCACGGGAATCCCGATCTGCGTCAGCCGGATTCCCTCGCGCCGCGACCGCTGCTGGTACGTGTGGATCATGCGCGGGTAGTCCTGCGTCGTCGTCAGGACTTCATCGCCCTTGCGCAGGTCCATCCCGAACTGGCAGATCTGCAGGCTCTCCGACGCGTTGCGCGTAATCGCGATCTCACCCGCGGCGACGCCCCACTGCGAAGCGAGTCCTTTCCGCACGTCTTCGCGACGAGGCTCGAGCACGTTCCACATGTTGTGCGCGGGACACTGGTGCGAGAAGTCGAGATGGCGCTTCATCGACGCCTGTGCCGCGCCGATCGCCGGGCTCACCCCGCCGTTGTTCAGGTTCACGATCGATCGGTCGACGGTGAACGCGCGCCCGGCCTCGGCCCAGAACGCCTCGTCGCCCTCGAGATCCTCGGCCGTCCCGGGATGGGCGGCAAGATCGACGTTGATGCGCGCGGCCGCCTCGACGTTCCGCGTTGCGGCGCCGACGGCGCCCGCGCCCGCGCCCGCGGCGAGAAAGACGTGCCCGAGAAACGCCCTGCGCGTCGGCATCGTCAGGCTCCAACCAGGATCAGTGCGACATCGGCCACGTTCGTTCCGGTCTGTCCCGTTTTGATCAGGTCACCGGTCGCGTCGAGCAGCGGATAGGCGTCGTTGCGCTGCAGGTGGTCAATCGGTGAGAGGTTCGCCGCGGCCGCGCGGGCGACGGTCGCGCCGTCGACGACGGCGCCCGCGGCGTCGGTCGGCCCGTCGTCACCGTCCGTCCCGGCGCTCATGAGCACGACGCCGTCCAATCCTGGCATGTCGATCGCCCCCGCCAGGGCAAGTTCCTGGTTACGGCCGCCCAGCCCCGCGCCCCGGATGGTGACCGTCGTCTCGCCGCCCACGATCACGCATGCCGGCGTCGGGACAGGCCGCCCCGCGTCGCGGATCTCGCGTGCGATGGCGGTGAAGACCCGTGCGACCTCCCGCGCTTCGCCCTCGACGCGCGTCGAGAGGATCAGCGGGTGGTAGCCCAGCGCCCTGGCACGATCGCGCGCCGCTTCGACGGCGTGGCGGTTACCGGCGACGATCACGTTGTGACACGCCGCCAGCGCCGCATCCCCCGGCTTCGGCGTGTCGGGAAGATCGCCCTGGATCCCCTTCTCGAATCGCCGGCGCACCGGCTCGGGCAACTTGTCGCCGATCGCGTACTTGTCGAGGATGCCGACGCAGTGGCGCCACGTGCTCGTATCGGGCACGGTCGGCCCCGACGCGATCACATCGAGCGGGTCGCCGATCACGTCCGAGAGCACCAGGGCCACGACGTGCGCCGGAAACGCCGCTCGCGCGAGCCCGCCGCCCTTCACGCGCGACAGGTGCTTGCGGATCGTGTTGAGCTCGACGATGTTCGCCCCGCACTCCAGCAGCGCCTGTGTCGTCGCCTGCTTCTGTTCGAGCGTGATGCCCCCGACGGGCGCGGGGGTCAGCGCCGATCCGCCTCCGGAGATGAGAAAGAGCACCAGCGTCCGCTCGTCGGCCCCCTCCAGCAGATTCAGCATGGCCGTGGCGCCGCGCACGCCGGCGTGGTCCGGCACCGGGTGCCCGCACTCGTGGATCTCGATTCGCTCGAGCGCTTCAAGGTCGGCGCCGCGCTTCGTGTTGACGACGCCTTGCGACACCCGGTCACCGAGAATCGATGTCAGGGCGCCGGCCATCGGCACCGACGCTTTTCCGGCACCGATGACGAGCACGCGCTCGTACCGGTCGAGGTCGTAGGTCCGGTCGTCGATGCGCAGTGTGCCGCCGTCAAGCGACACGAATCGGTGAATGCACTGACGCGCGTCGACGGCCTGCACCGCATCATCGAACATCACGAGCGCGTCGCGCCGCATTCGCGCCACGTCGTAATCATCCGTGCCTGCCGAGTTCACTGCGTCCACGTTAGATCCTTCCGGCGTCAATTCCCGCCGCGGCGATGAGAACCACGGATGAACACGGATGAACACGGATGAACACGCATGGGGAGAGTCGAAAAATCGGAGGCGTCAAACGGTCGGCAGCGCGGTGAGGATTCTATTCCGAGCATTGAGAACAAGAGCCTCTAACAGAATGAATCGTCAGGCCCGAGACCGACGACAGTGGTGCCTGGCAAGAAGGCCGAAGCAGCTTGCCTCGATGGCCGGCGATGCAGGACGACGCAGCCAGGCGCCGCCGTCGTCGGTCGAAGCCAGAAGCATTCGGTTAGGGACTCTAAATCGTCATTCGGCACATTGATCCCCTTCAGGGAGACTCTTCGACTCTTCGTCCGACGTTCCGACCCATCCGTGTCCATCCGTGTCCATCCGTGGTTCCAGCGCGCCGCGGCTCGGGCGCGTCGGGGCCTCCGGCTTGCGTCGGGCTCAAGGTAATAGGAGCATCGGATCATGTCCAAGACCGTCGATCCTCGTGAGCTTGCGCGTCACGGCCTGTCGGAAGGCGAGAGCGCGGCGGTCGCGGGCCGGGTCGACGCGATCATCGGCACCCACGATTCCGCGTCGGCCTGGCGCGCGATCTCGAAGACGGTGCTGACGCCCGCGATGCCGTTCGCGGTGCATCGATGCATCTACGATCGCGTCTTCGAGCAGTGGGACCCGTCGAACGGCCCCGTGCCCGCGTGGACGCCGGACGACAGCGAGAGGTCGCGGACGAACCTCGCGACGATGATGGCCGACCTAGGCATCGACAGCTACGCGCAGCTTCACCGCTGGTCCGTCGAGCACCGCGCCGAATTCTGGGATTGGATCATCCGTCGTCTCGGCATCGACATGGCCTCGCCGCCGCTGGAGATCCTGGACGACGCCGACGGACCGGCTTCCGCACGATGGCTGGTCGGCGCCCGGTACAACATCTTCGATAGCTGCTTCGCTGCCGACGGCGACGCGCCGGCGATCATTCACCAGTCCGAAGGCGGAACATCGTCGACATGGTCCTGTGCCGACCTCGAGCGGGCGACGCGCCGCGTCGCCCGCGGGCTGACCGATCTTGGATTCGGCGCCGGGGACGCGATCGCCGTGTGCCTGCCGATGACGGCGGAGTCCGTGGCCATCTATCTCGGCGTCATCCGCAGCGGCGGCAGCGTCGTCTCGATCGCGGACAGCTTCGCGCCGCCGGAGATCGCCCGGCGCGTCGAGATCGCCGGGGCCCGCGCGATCTTCACGCAGAACCACATGATCCGGGCCGGACGACGCCTGGATCTCTACCCGCGCATCGTCGAAGCGGGCGCGCCACCAGCGATCGTGTTGCCCGGAGATGCCGGACCGGTCACGGGACTGCGCGACGGCGACCGTGACTGGGATGCGTTTCTTGCCGAGGACGGTCCGTTCGAGACGGTCGTGCGCAGTCCGGACGACGCGACGAACGTGCTCTTCTCATCGGGGACGACCGGCGACCCGAAAGCGATTCCATGGACGCAGCTCACGCCGATCCGAAGCGCCGCCGACGCGTGGCTGCACCACGACGTGCGTCCCGGCGACGTCCTCGCGTGGCCGACCAACCTCGGATGGATGATGGGGCCCTGGCTCATCTACGCAAGCCTCGTGAACCGCGCGACGATGGCGCTGTTCGACGGCGCGCCCACGGGCACGCCGTTCGGCCAGTTCGTGCAGGACGCGAAGGTGACGATGCTCGGCGTCGTGCCGAGCCTCGTACGGGCCTGGCGTGCCACGGGATGCCTGGACGGGCTCGACTGGAGCGCGATCAAGGCCTTCAGCTCGACCGGCGAATGCTCCGATCCCGACGACATGCTCTACCTGATGTCGCGCGCGGGATACAAGCCGATCATCGAGTACTGCGGCGGGACGGAGATCGGCGGCGGTTACATCACCGGCACGGTCGTCCAGCCCGCGTCACCCTCGACGTTCTCGACGCCGGCGCTCGGGCTCGACGTCGTCGTCCTCGACGAGCAGGGCGCGCCGGCCGCCGAGGGCGAAGCCTTCCTGGTCGGCCCTTCGATCGGCCTGTCGGCCACGCTGCTCAATCGTGACCACGACGAGGTGTACTGCCGCGACACGCCGACAGGCCCCGGCGGCGAAACGCTGCGGCGTCACGGCGACCGGATGGAGCGTCTCGGCGGCGGGTTCTACCGCGCACACGGGCGCACCGATGACACGATGAACCTCGGCGGCATCAAGGTCAGCAGCGCGGAGATCGAGCGCGTCGTGGCGACGTGCGACGGGGTAAGCGAGTCGGCCGCGATCGCGGTCACGCCGCCGGGCGGCGGGCCCGACCGGCTGGTGCTCTACGTCGTGCCGCGCGGCGACGTCGATGCGGAGGCACTGAAAGCGGCCGCGCAAGCTGCCATGCGCAACGAGCTGAACCCGCTGTTCAAGGTCGACGACGTGGTCCTGGCCGACGCCCTGCCGCGCACGGCGTCGAACAAGGTGATGCGCAGAGCGCTGAGGGCGGGGTACGTGCCGTAGCTGAAGTCGCCAGAGTTCAGATGGCCTGTGTGGCGTGCAGGATCATCCGAAGCCTGGCCACTTCGGCTGCTCCCGTGGAGCGGGCCGTTCTACGCGCCGCCCCCCCCGTCGCTTATCGTGCCCACGTGGATGTCCAGCTCGTCGCGCCGCTTGATGTCCGTAACCCTGCCGTCCGTCAGGTAGACCACCCGGTCCGACACCGCAAGCATCTTGTGATCGTGCGTCGCGCTGATCACCGTCACGTTCGACTCCACGGTCAGCCGCTTGAGCGTGTCGATGATCTGCTCGCCCGTCTTCAGATCGAGGTTGCCCGTCGGCTCGTCGGCGAGCAGGATCGCCGGATCGTTCGCCAGCGCCCGCGCGATCGCGACGCGCTGCTGCTGTCCCCCCGAAAGCTGCGAAGGCCGGTTGAGCAGCCGCTCGCCCAGGCCGACGCTATCCAGAAGCTCCTTCGCCCGATCCTGCGCGTCCGATTCGCCCATGCCGCCGAACAGCATCGGCAGCATCACGTTCTCCATCGCGCTCTGCACCGGAATCAGGTTGAAGGTCTGGAAGATGTAGCCGATCTTGTGACATCGCAGCCAGGCAAGCTCGAAGTTGTCGAGCGTGGCAACGTCGACCTCGTCGATGTACACCTCGCCGTCGTCGGGCTTGTCGAGACCGCCCACGACGTTGAACAGCGTGCTCTTTCCCGACCCGCTGGGCCCCATGATCGACAGGTACTCGCCGCGGCTGACCATCAGGTCGACGCCGTTGAGCGCATGAACCGTTTCTCCGCCAAGCTCGTAGGTCTTGCGCAGCCCCGCCGCACGAATCACGGCGCCCGTCGCATCCGGCGTCCTTGAATCAGAAGGCGATTCCATGATCGCAGATCATACATGCAATTCGACCCAGGACCGAGAATGAACTTCGTTCGCCGGCTCTGGCATCGACGACGTGCGCGCCGGACCCGCGCACCGTTTCCCGAGGCGTGGTTTTCGACGCTTCGCGAGGATGTCGCCCACTACGCCCTGCTCGACGAAGACGAGCGGGCGCGGCTGCGCCGGTGCGTTGCGGCCTTCGTTTCCGAGAAACACTGGGAAGGCTGCGGCGGCCTCCACATCGACGACCGGATCCGAGTCGTCATCGCCGCGCAGGCATGCTACCTCGCGATGGGTCTGGCCCATGACGCCTACCGACGACTCAAGTCGATCCTCGTCTACCCTTCGGCCTGGGTCGATCCACGCGGGCGCAAGGGTTTCGACGGCCTCGACACGTCGTCGCCACGCCTGGGCGAGGCCTGGCCGCACGGTCCCGTCATCCTTTCCTGGCGCGACGCGCAGCGCGCCGGACGTCGCATCGAACACGGGCGCAACGTGGTGTTTCACGAGTTCGCACACCACCTGGACATGTCGGATGCGATGCACAGCACGGGTTCTCACGACGTCCTGCAGCGCGCGTACCGAACTCACGTCGAGCAGACACGCCTCGGACGAACGACGCTACTCGATCCCTACGGCGCCACCAACGAGATCGAGTTCTTTGCCGTCGCGACCGAATGCTTCTTCGAACGGCCGGCCCACTTACGGAATGACGATCCGCACCTGTACGAGATGCTGCGACGATGCTACCGGCAGGATCCTGCGCGCCGGGAGGAGGCAATAGACCGGACCGGAACCTGAGGAATCATTAACGAACTGGCGCACAACCTCGATGTTACCCAGGTCACCCAATTGGGTTTCGGTATTCAAGGCCACGCCTCCCCGCCCTTTCGGCGCAGACTGTTCCATCTTTCCTGATCGGAACCCCTGCGAAATATATCCATTCGGCAGGTGCGCAACGAAGAACCGCGCCATCCGGGAGGCGTAGTAACTACCAGATTTCTTCATCACGCAGCGCTTCGGCGTCGTACCCGGGGCGTGCAGAAACCGCGTGAACTCGACAACCCTTCACGAGGGAAGGAGCACGATCGTGCAACTGACGCTATCCGTGTTGAAAGCTGACGTCGGTTCCATTGGAGGTCACACCCGCCCGTCCGCGGCCATGGTCGAATCCGCCAGGCAGCGCATTCGCGAGGCCATCGATCACGGACTGATCATCGACGGTTTCGTCGGCACGACCGGCGACGACATCGCACTGATCCTGTCGCACGGCAGGGGCTCGGGCAACAGCGAAGTCCACCAGTTCGCATGGCATGCGTTCCTCGCGGCGACCGACATCGCGGCGCACGCCGGCCTCTACGGGGCGGGGCAGGATCTCCTGGTCGACGCGCCGTCGGGCAACATTCGCGGCGCCGGACCGGCCGTCGCGGAGATGACGTTCGAGCACCACCCGGTGAACGACAACCGCAACCGGCCGGCGGAGTCGTTCATGGTCTTCGCGGCGGACAAGTGCGGGCCCGGCGCCTACAACCTGCCGCTGTTCCTGGGCTTCGCCGACCCGATGTACTGCGCGGGGCTGATGCTGCCGAAGATGGCGGACGGCTTCACCTTCCGCATCATCGACATGGATCACACCGACGGCGACAGCGTGCTCGAACTGAGCGCGCCCGAGGACTACTACCACCTGACCGCGCTACTGCGTGACAACGAGCGGTTCGGAATCGAGCGGATCATGCGCCGCGACGGCGAGCCCGCCGCGGCCGTCTCGGCCCAGCGCCTGCACAACATCGCCGGCACCTACACCGGCAAGGACGATCCCGTGGCGCTCGTCCGCAACCAGGGCATATTTCCGGCGCCCGAGGAGCTTCTGTCGCCCTTCGCCAAGGCGCACTACGTCGGCGGCGGGGCGCGCGGATCGCACGTGATGCCGATGATGCCCGTGGCGCTGCACACGCCGGTGACGGGCATGTACTGCATTCCCGTGATCTCCTGCATCGGCTTCTCCGTCGACGTCGAGGGTCGCTTCGCGAGCGATCACGTCGACTTCTTCGACAACCCCGCCTGGGACGAAGTCCGTCGCAAGGCCATGGAGCGGGCGATGATCATTCGGGACCAGGGCTGGTCCGGCGCCGCGATGCTCCCCTACGCCGAGATCGAGTACGGCGGCTTCCGCGACACGATCACCGGCCTCGTCAAGCGATTCGAGACCCACAAGGACGGCAACGGCGCGAGACGAACCCGGCGCTCGAAGCGCAACGGGTCACCGCGCAAGATGGTTTCGGCGCGGTCGCGGTAGTCCGCACCTGATCGTTTCGAAATTCTGTCTGGGTCGCGTGCCGCGGCGTCGCAGGAGCTCCGCCCTCCACGATGCGCGACATCGGACCCGAGACCCTTCGTCAGCCGCAGACCCGCGGGCTGACGCCGCGCGGTTCGCCGGTTGGCAGGATCGCGTCGCCTCACGCCGCGCCCTGCTCCGCCAGTCCCCGAAAACTCGACCGGTAGCTCAGGTAGCTGATCGTCGCCATCAGCGGCAGCACGACGCCGCCGGCGACCGGGATCCACTGGCAGGCGATGAGCACCAGGAACAGCAGGCGGATCGTCCACTTGATGAGGAACCGCCGGCCCAGCGGCAGGTAGCGCGAGAACGGCGCGACCAGCGCCATCCGGTAGTAGATGACGCCCGGGATCAGGCCGATGACCGGCACCAGGCTGAGAAGCAGCGACACGACGAGGACCTTCGGGTAGCGCGCGCCGACGTACGCCATGTACGCCTGCACGAACGCCGGGTCGCTCATCAGCTCGTGACCGCACACCTGGCAGGTCTGGTGCACGCGGCGTTCGCCGAAGCGGGTCGCGCAGACCGGGCAGCGCTTCTTCTCGACGAGACGATACGGATGTCGATCCGGGTCGAGCGTCGGCTCCGGCTTCGACTGCCCGAGGAAACCGACGCGGCACGGCTCCGACACCGGCGCCCGGCACTTCGCGCAGGCCGTGGCCGACGGGTAGATCATCTCGCCGCACTGCGCGCACGCGATCTTCGATCGCTCCTCGCGCCATTCCGCCCGCTTTCGCAGAAGCACCAGGATGCCGCTGGCCAGGGCGATCAGCGCGAGCATCACGAACGGAAACAGCACGAGCAGCAGCAGGCCCACCGTCGCCCACAGGTCCTCGAACCAGCTGATGAGCTGCTGAATGCCGGTCTCGTCATCCTCGTCCGCGTCGACGAGCACGCTCGCGACGGCCTGGCGCGTGCGGCTCACGAACAGCACGCCCCCGCCGATCACGACGAGCAGCAGGTACTCGACGAACCCGGCCTGCTGGATTTGCGTGACGATCTGCCGGTCGGTGGCGCTCAGCACGCCGAGGTACGTCGCGATCGCGACGCCGGTCTTGAGGTAGGGATCGATCTCCGCGAGAAGCTGGCGTGCGTCGGGCGACTTCGTGGCGGCGATCTCCAGCGCCGACAGGAGCCCGAGGATCGTGATCGTCACCGGGTGCGTGAACCAGGACGGCACCGACTCGAGGTCTCTGAGCAGCCACGAGTCCGCGAGGAGCTCGAACTGCGGACCGATGCGGATGAGCAGCGCGGTGATGAACGCGGGCAGGAACGCGCGCGACGAGAAGATGCCGATCGAGCCGATGCCGTGGATCAGGGTGGCGACGTGCATGGTTCACGGCGCCCGGGCCGTCTCAGCGGCGTCGCGGGCGTAGCGACATCATAAGACAACCCGCGATCATCGCGCCCGTCGCCGGCTCCGGGATCACGACGGTGAAGCTTCCCTCGGCACGGACTGACCCGCTGGTCTCCAGCTCCACCGTGATGTTGTTGACGATGTCGGTGTCGATCGAGCTGACGGGCAGCGTCAGCGCGACGTCGTACGTGGCCGTCGGACCGTTCAGCGTCGTGCCGAGGATCTCGATCGTGCCCGTGCCCGAGCCGGTCGAGATCGACGGCTCCACCGACAGGTCGCGCGTGTCGACCACCAGGCCGCTGCTCACGATCGTGCCCTGGTCGAAGGCGATCTGGTGGGACGAGCCGTTGAAGGTTCCCGCCACGACCGCGCCGGGCGGCGCCGGCGTGCCCGGCACGCCGCTCATCCCCTGGGTCGTGATCGTCACCAAACCCAGCAGGAAGTCCAGCGTCATGTCGGTGAGGAACACCCTTCCGCCGGTGAGCGTCAGGCCGTTGAAGACCGGCGTCGTACCCACGAGGTCGTAGGCCAGCTCCGCATCGAGCGTGCCCGACACGTCGGAGGTGTCGCTGCTCGAGATGCCGCCGAGGATGTCCGGCAGCGTCACGGTGAACTCGAGGCGGTTGGTCGACCCGCTCGGCGGCACTGCGGTGAGCTCGGCGAAGGACGTGAGCACCTGCGCGGGAGCGGCCGGCGCCACGACGGCGAAGACGGTCAGGACGAGCAGGAGTTGTCGTCGATTCCAGGAACGGCAGGCACGGAACATCGTCATCCTCCATGTCCCGATCATCGCGCGACCTGGCAACGCAATGATACGTGGAGTGTAGCAGGCGGCGCCGCAATCGCCAACACCTGTTCCCCGTTTCCGTACCCGAGCGGCGGCGCGCCGGGGTACGAGGGCGGCAGAGCGATGCAGCGCGCTATGCGTCCGGCGGGATCCGCCGGCCCTGCGGATCCTGCGTCGGCTCGTCGGCGCCGCGCGAAAGGCGGCTGCGCATCGTCGAGTCGGTGATGTGCTCGAGTTTCTCCGCGGTCGGATGGACGTGATCGGCGGCCAGGCCGAGGTGCCGGTGGAGATAGGTCTCCCAGAGCCGGTGCGACCGCACGAGGTCGCGTCCCTCGAGGCGCCCCGCCTCGGTGAGGTGGTAGCCCTGCGGGTCGCGCCGGATGCGGCCGCGGCGCACCAGGGCGCGCAGCGCCACCCGGCAGAGCATCCCCGCGCCGACCGCGCCGCCGATGAAACGCTCGTCGGCCGCGAGGCGCCGGTCCTGCTCGAGCTCCTCGATCCGGTAAAGCAGGCCGAGCACGTCCTCGCGCAGCACCGCGAGCCGCAGCCCCACCCGCCGGATGAGCCGGCTGACGACCCCGTGCCGCGGCGCCGCGAGCATGCTGAACGCGAAGATCAGGCCCGCGACCACCGCCATCATGCCCGCCGTGTTCGTGTCGGCGTAGCCGAGCATGGCGGGCGCCACGGCCCCGA
>NYZC01000161.1 GCA_002686995.1 Phycisphaeraceae bacterium
CGCAGTGGCAGCCGCATGGCGCCCTCGAGCCGCGCATGCGTCGGCGGCGCGCCGCGAATCACGCAACTCGCGAACTCGTTGGCCGGCGGCCGGTAGTCGAGCGCGATCGCATCGCAGGCCGCGTACTGGTAGATCAGCAGGCGTCGTGACCGGTCGCTCAGATTCTGCTTCGACCCATGAATCACGCCGACGTGATGAATGCTCATGTCGCCGGCCTTCAGCTCGACCGGCTCGGCGGCGTCGGGATCGAACTTCTCGAAATCGCCGACGATCCTGCCCTGGAACCTGCCGTCCGCGCTGCGATGGGCAAGCGTGCCGCCCCGGTGCGAGCCCGGCACGACGAGCAGGCAGCCGTTGTCCAGGGTCGAATCGTCGAGGGCGATGCCGCAGGCGACCAGGTCGAAGTTCGTGTGGGGAAAGAAGGCGAAGTCCTGGTGCCAGCCGATGTCGGCGCCGCCTCCGCCCGCCTTCATGTTGAGCTTGGAATGATGAAACTTGATGTCCGGGCCGATCAGCGACTCGACGCAGTCGAGGACCCCATCGCTGGTCGCCGTCTCCCAGAACACCGGCTGCTGCGTGACCGGGTTGCTGACCCGACAGAGCCGCGGCGTTTCGGCGGAGTGGTCCTTCTCGAGCTCGAAGACGGAATCGCTCTCGGTGAGTGACCGGGACTCTTCGAGCAGCGCGTCCGCAGCGTTCCGCAGCGTCTCGAGCGTCTGCGCGTCGACGGCCTCGCGCACTGCCATGTAGCCGCTTTCGCGAAAACCGTTGACTTCGGCTGATGAAAGCATTGCTTCGGGTCCAGGAAACTCGTGCGAATCGAATTGCGACACTATAATGCGATGATGTTGCGCTGTCGATGACGACCGACGCCTGAGTGAAGAAAAGCAAGGAGCAAGAGAACTTGATCCATCGCCACGCGATCGCGGTGCTGAGCGCGCTGCCGGTGCTGGCCGGCGCGCCCGCAATCGAAGCAGCGGGAATCGTTCGAGGACTCGACGAGGTCGCAGCCCCCACCGACACGCGCGTCGGCGACGTCCGCGGAACGTCCGGGATCGGGCGGCAGTGGATCCGCAGCCATCCGTTCACGCTGACGGCGCTGTCGCAGCAGGCCGCGTTGACGAACGGCGCGACCTATCGCGGCGCCGGTCTGAACACGTTCCTCGCCTGGAAGCGACCGGCCGAGCTTCTGCCGATCGCCGTCGGGGGCGACCTGCCCTGGCACTTCCACCTGAGCGAGACGACGCTGACCCAGACGGTCATCGACGAGATCACGCTCGCCGCCGGCCATCCGGGCAACACGGGCTGGATCGTCAACGACGAGCCGACGTTTCTCGAGATGGCGGACACGGCGGTCATCGTCGATCATGTCAGGCAGCGGTTTCCCGAAGCCCTGGTTTACACGAACGCGTTTCCCATCGGGGCCGACGCGCAGACGTACTACGGCGACGGCTCCAATCCGAACTACGACTATTCGAACTACCTTGACGACATCGCCACGATCGTTCGCCCGGACGTGATGATGTACGACTTCTATCCTTTCGGCATCGGCGGCGTTCACTCCGGGTTCTATTACACGAACCTCATGGCCGTGCGCGCGCGGGCCCGCAGCCACGAACTGCCGTACTGGGCGTGGATCCAGGCGTGGGAGAAGCCCGCTCCCCCCTTCGACAAGCGCCTGCCGAGCGAATCGGACCTGCGCTTCCAGATGTTCACGCACCTTGCCGCGGGCTACCAGGGTTTCTCCTATTTCGCGTGGGATCTCGGCGACCTGACCAGCCTGGTCGATGCGAGCGGCAATACGAGCCCGCTGTATGACGTCGCCGGCCCGGCGAACCGCGAGGTCGAGAACCTCGGCCAGGCGCTGCGCTTCCTCGAGAACACCGACGTGCGGTACGTTGCGAACACCGGCAACCCGACGCCGGCGCTGATGACCGACTGGGCTCCCGGGGCGGGTGGCGATCCCTTCATCCTGCGCGTCGATATCGATCGGAGCTTTCCCGGAAGCACCGGCCCGTGGAAGGACGGCGTCATCGGCTTCTTCAGCGATGATGAAGACGAGCGCTACTTCATGCTTACCAACGCGTATCACGGCGAAAACATGACCGCAGCCGACACCCTGCTGCACTTCGAGATCGAGTTCGACGCCGCCATCACCCAGGTGCTGCGCCTGAACCGGCTCACCGGGATGGACGAGATCGTGCAGCTTGATCCGAGCAACACGCTGCGGCTGGCCCTTCCCGGCGGCACCGGCATGCTGTTCAAGTACGACACCGGTCGAGGGTTCCCCGGCGTGGTGATTCCGGAGCCGTCGACGCTGTGCGTGCTGTGCGGGATCGCGCTGACCGTCATCGCCGCGGCGAGCCGCCGGCGCGGCACGACATGGTGGGTGGTGCTCCCGCGACGCCGCGACACGTGATGGGGTTCGGACTCCGGGTTCCGAGGTCCTGTTCTCTTACCACGGAGGGGGCCGTCGACCGCGCTGGTGCCGTCCTCTCGGCGGGCCGCGACGGATGAAGCTCTCGTCGGGCGTGCCCTTGAAGCTTCGATGGATGAAGGGGAACGAGTCGGTGACGACGTAGTACTCAAACCAACGTCGGGGCCCGGAATCTATTGCAGCGGGTCAGGTCGCGTTCTATCATGCGATGCAGCGTTTTCCGCGATCCAAGAGCAAACCGATGGCGATTCTCACCGACGAGCAGGTGGCGACATACCACGAGGACGGATCGGTCCTCGTCAAGCGCATGTTCGACGCCGAGGAGGTCGATCTGCTCGGTCGCGCCGCGCGGGAGGACCGCGAGCTCGACCGCCGCAGCCGGGGCCGCGAGGACGGCGAAGGCGGCTCGGTGCGACTGTCCCTCTGGAACCATCCCGGCAACGGGATCTACGGCATGTACGCTCGCTGCCGGCGCATCGTCGACTCGATGGAGAAGATCCTCGGCGGCGAGGTCTACCACTATCACTCGAAGATGATCCTGAAGGATCCCGAGATCGGCGGCGCGTGGACCTGGCACCAGGACTACGGCTACTGGTACCAGAACAGCATTCTCTTTCCGCTGCTGTCGAGCGTGATGATCGCCGTCGATCCGGCGAACGGCGAAAACGGATGCCTGCAGGTGATCCGCAGATCGCACCAGATGGGGCGGGTCAATCATCATCTCTCCGGCGAGCAGGCCGGCGCCGACATGGAGCGCGTGAACGAGGCGCTGAACGTGCTCGAGCTCGACCACGTCGAGATGGAACCGGGCGACGCCCTGTTCTTCCACTGCAACCTCCTGCACCGATCGGATCGAAATCGCTCACCCAATCCCCGGTGGTCGCTGATCTGCTGCTACAACGCCGCGCGTAACAACCCCTATCGCGAATCGCACCACCCCTGCTACACGCCGCTGAGCAAGGTGCCTGACACCGCCATCAAGGAGGTCGGCGTCAGGCGTTTCGAGGATGACGACGCGGACGTGGCGTGGATGGGCGAAAACGACGTCAGCGCGCGAAGCCTCGGGGAGCCGGAGGGCATGTCGTGACGACTCCGTCGGTTCGTCGACAGCTCGAGCAGTGCCTGGAGCAACTCGAGCGCGGCGCCCTGACTCCACAGCGCCTGCGCCAGGTGATCGATCAGCTGCCGAACGGAAGCCCCGGCGGCAGTCAGGACCTGCTGTTTCTGAATGCCAAGGGCACGGCCCTGGATTCCGAACTGCTGGGTTTCACGCACTACCGTGCGGGCAGGCCGGTCGCGATGCCGGACCAGCTTGATCCCGACGGCGCGGTCACCGATGACGGCCGCGCATGGCCGTACCGGTCCGTCACGGAAGCGATCGAGGACGGCTGGCGCCTGATCGGGTTCCCGAACGCCGCGCTCATGATGGACGACTCGACCACCTACGGGCTCGGTTTCGAATTCGTACTCGAGAAGTGGAGTGACGGATGACGCGACCCGACACCTACGACTGCGCTCCGACGCTGACGGACGCGCAGATGCTCGACTTCTGCATGGACGGGTACATGATGCTCGAGCGGGTCGTGCCCGACGAGATCAATCGGCAGGCGATCGCGTACACCGACCGGAACCCGAGCGGCGAGCCGGTCTCGCTGCTCGACGAATCCTGGTTTTTCGACCAGGTCATCTGCAACCCGGTGGCGGCGGGCGCCATCCGCAGCCTGCTCGGTCGCGACTTTCACCTTCCCGTATTGCTGTCCAATCACCGCCGCGAAGGGTTCGATGACGTTCCGGAAAAGTGGCACGTCGACGGCAACTACCGGTTCAACCACGAACTGTCGTACCTGCAGGTGTTCTACTATCCGCAGGACACGCCTCCGGAGATGGGCCCGACCGAGATCGTCCCCGGGTCGCACTTCTGGCGCAACCAGACCCGCGCCATGTGGCACATGAACCGGATTCTCGGATCGAAGAAGACGGCAGCGCCGGCAGGCACGATCTTCATCACCGTCTACCAGATCTGGCATCGCGCGGGCATGCTGCGTCGGCCCGGCGTGCGAAACCTGTTGAAGTACTTTTATTGGCGCACGACGCCGCCGAAGCGAGACTGGGTGACCGATCCGGAATTCGACTTCGCGAACGTCGATTACGAGGGGTGCCCCGCGGACGGCCGCCCCTTCGCCGGTAAGTACGCCGAGCAGTTTCGCGCTGCACGCGACGCGGCCGAGATGTTCTACTGGCTCTGCGGAAGCCATGACCGCTTCCAGGTCGCCGGGGGCCAGAGCTGGCCGCTTCCGGCCGATCGCAATGGCGAGCCGTATGGTTTTCCGGGACCGCCGCCGGCCGCGGTTGATGCGCAGAGTGACTGAACCAGTGGCCGAGGTCGAGCGCAGCGAGCACCCAGCGGGTCGCTTTCGAAACACCGCGCGCCGCACGACTGAAGACCCGTTGCCACTGGGGGCTCGCTTCGCTCGACTCCAGCCACCCGACGCCTTTCCCAGGGACGCCCCATGCTCTACCGACGTCTCGGCGACACTGATCTCGACGTCTCCGTGATCTGCTTCGGGCCGATGCGGTCCGCGGCGCGCGATCCCGGAGACGACGACACCTCCAGGAACGGTGAGCTTGCCCTGCGACGGGCGCTGGACGTCGGCGTCAACTTCCTGCACTCCAGCTACGAGTACCGGACGCGATGGATGATGGAGCGCGTCCTTCGCGACCATCCGCTGCGATCCGAGATTCACCACGTCATCAAGCTGCCCGTGCCTGACGCGGCCGACCAGGACCGTTTCGATCCGGGAAAGTTTCGCATGCGCATCGAGGAAGCCCTTCGCGACCTGCACGCCGAGCGCATCAGCGTCCTGCAGTGGATCTGGCGCAGCGATCCGAACATCGACGAGCGACGACTGCCCCTGCTCGGCCGGATCCTCGACGACGTCGTCGCGACCTTCGAGCAGATGCGTGACGACGGTAAAGTCGGACACCTTTTGACGTTTCCCTACACGGTGAAGTGCGGACGCGCCGCCATGGAGACCGGCCGATTCGGCGGTCTGGTGAATCACTTCAACCTGCTCGAGACCGAGTTCGGCGATCTCTTCGACGAATTGCATCGGCGCGGCATGTGCTTCCTGCCGTTCCGGCCGCTCTACCAGGGCATCCTGACCGACGAGCGGGCGAATCGGTCCGCCCTGCCGGACGGCGACCGCTGCGCGACCGCCCAGTATGATCCGGCCTACGCGAGGCTTGATCTGCTGAAACGCGAGTTTGCCGATGAGATCGGCGATTCGATGACGGGATTCGCGCTGCGATTCGCTCTGGCGCATCCCGCAGTGACCAGCGTCATCCTGGGACTCAACCGCGTCGATCAGGTCGACAGCACCATCAGGGCGCTGGATCACCCGATTCCCGGCGCCGAAATCCTGTCGCGCGTGAGACGTATCACCCCCGACGCACTGCCCGATCCGCCGCACGCGCGCGAGTTCGCGAAAACCGGTCGAGGCAACCGAGCATCATGAGTCCCGCCCGCCTGCCCTTGCTCCTGCTGGTCGCCATTGCGTTCGGCCACCCCGCCCCTGCCGATTTCGTCCTGACGGAAGATGGTGAACCGCGAGCACGCATCGTGGTTGCCGATGACGCGCGACCGCTCGAACGATTCGCCGCGCGCGAGCTGGCCAGGTACGTCACCAGAATGTCGGGCGCCCCTGTGCCGATCGTTCGCGAGTCGGCCGTCGGCGCCGACCCCGGCGGCATCATCGCGATCGGCGCGACCGGGATCGCCAAGGCTGCCGGAATCGCACCGACCGACGAGGACGCCGGCTACGACGGGTACGCGCTTCGCGCGACCGCAAAGCGCATCATCATTCGAGGCCGCCGACCGAAGGGTACCGTGTTCGGCGCCTACCGGCTGCTCGAATCGCTGGGTTGCCGCTTCTACGGCCCGTGGGCGCAGACGGAGATCGTGCCGGCCGTACGATCGATCTCGATCGGCCCCGCCGACCGCACGGTGCGGCCGCGCGTGCGCTACCGATCGGTCGGCGTCAGCGCAAGTCGCTGGACCTTCCTGTTCCGGCGACAATTCCAGTCCTGGCTCTACAAGATCGGCATGAGCGATCTCCAGCCGCTGCGCGCCGCGCAAACCTACGGCGGCCCGATGTTCGTGCCGATGCGCGAGTACTTCGATGAGCACCCTGAGTGGTTCGCCCTGCGCTTCGGCGAGCGCGGGCGCGGTGACGAACGCGACCTCTGCACGTCGAACCCGGCGCTTCGGGCCGAGTTCGCACGGAAGATCGTCGAGTGGTTCAGGCGCTTCCCGGACCAGCAATGCGCCCCGGTGAACGTCGGCGACGGTGCGTCGATGTGCGAGTGCAAACCATGCCGCGCGCTCGACGATCCGGATCACCCCGACGATCGGCTGCGACGAATGATCCTCTGGGCCAACGACATCGCCGAACGGGTGCTGAAGGAGGTGCCGGGCAAGCGCTTCGGGCTGTACGGCTATTACCCGGGCTCGGTCGATTACCCCGACGCAGTGCGCGTCCACGGTGCGATCTTTCCGTCGTTCTTTCCCGACCTCGACTTCGAGCATCAGCTGCAGCAAGTGGAGAAGTGGTCGCCGCAAGTCCACGGGATCTACGTCTACCACTGGCTGAGCCTGCATACGGGCGTGCCGTCGCAGTGGTTGAGCGATCACACCTCGCTATACCGTGACTTCGACGCCCTGCTCGATCACGGGGCCGAGGCGCTTTCGCCCGAAGCCCTCGGCTGGTCGCTGACCGACAGCCTCATGATCTACTTTCTCGCGCAGCAGGCATGGCACGATCGCTTCGACGTCGAGGCGGCGCAGGACGCGTACGTCGAGCAATCCTTCGGCCCGGCCGCGGCCCATATCAGGAAGTTCTACGCCGCGCTCGAGCGGAGCCGATCCGAGACGCCTGAAGGGTTCTACGGCCAGTACCATCCCCGCGACAAGACGATCGAGGCGATGAACCACCTGCTGAACAAGGCACGGAGCGTCGTGCGCGACCTCGATCCGGCGTTCCGATTCCGCATCGACGTCATCCGGATGAACCTGAAAGCGGACGCGGACCTGGCGCGGTGCCGCGCGCTGACGACGCAATACGTTAGAACGCGCAGGGAATCCGATCGGATCGCCGCCGCGAAGTCGATCGAGTCCGCCGTGGCGTTCGTCGAGGCGATCCGGGATCTGAACCTCGTCTGGCAGGACCGCTTCCTGGGCGGTCCCTACCACTTCTATCCGCAATTGCGCTCGATCGTGTACAACCCGCCGCGCACGCGCTTCGAGGGAATCGGCCCCTTCAAGCATTACTACGACAGCATGTACACCGGCATCCTCACGCTCGCCGACGCGATCGAATCCCGGAACGTCACGGCGCGCTCGACCGTGATGGTGCTGCCCGAGACTCGCGGCGAGCTTCTCTACGAGTTCGTCGCACCGGAAGGCGGCGTATTCGACTCGGTGGACTTCTGGCCTCACGTGGAGAGGCCGTCGCGACTCTCCGAGGTCGAAGTCGCCGTATCGCGCGACGGCGGCGTCACCTGGACGGACATCGCGGGACGGCTCGACCGGACGCACATGCCCGCGCGCATTACGGAGCTGGTCAGGGACACCGCGTCGTTTCTGGTGCGATATCGCGCCACGAACGGCACGGACCGGCACCTGTCGTTCTTCACGAACCCGATCGTCGAAGGCACGACGATCCACGCTGCCTTGCAGGCGAAGCGGGGACGATACTGGGACGGCTGGGATCGTCCGCCCCATGAACGGGAGGCGGCGGTGATCGACTTCGACCTCGACGCGATTCCGCGCGCGGTGGTGCCCGACGAGCTGGTCCTGTTTCGGGACGAGGCCGATCTTGCCAACTGGGGCGGCTACCACCAGAACCAGGAGTACTTCACCGGGAAGGGCGCGGATGATGACTCGTGCATCCGCAAGTTCGAGACCGAAGGGCCGGGCAGCACGTGGCTCGCCGCGATCCCCGCAGAGCCCGGCGACCGCTTTCGGCTTTCCTTCCACATCGAGGTCGCCGCCGGCGATCCGCTCGTGTGCGTCGTCCGCGGCAGGCCCATCCTGTTCCCCGGCGACCGCAAGTACGAACGGTTCAGAGTCGCCCGGGAGATTCGCTTCGAGCCGCAGCCCGGATTCCGGCAAATCGAAATGGATATCCGGATTCCGGACGAGCCGATGTCAAGGGACGAAAGTGTCTTCAACATCATCTTCCAGCACAAGGCCACGGGCACGGAGTTCTTCGTGGATGACGTGGTGCTGCGGCGGGTGAGGGCTCGATGATGGCGAAGCCCGGGGCACTCCGAGCCGACATGCCCGGGCTCGGTGAGGCGATCCCGATGAACTCACCGCGAAAGCCCGGTCGAACAGGATTCGGGCAGCCCCCGTTTCCGGGCCCATGCGCGGAAGGTCGAAAGTCGAAGGTCGGAAGGCTCGCGTCCACGAGGCCCGTGCGCGAAGGCGTCATCAGGTGTCAACTGAGCGCTTTCCGGATCGTCTCCGCAGCATCCGACCACTTGCGGCCCCGCTCGCGCCCGTATCGCTGGCGCAGCCAGCGCGCTCACTTGACACCTGACACTTCCACGCACGGGCTTCAAGGTCGCGCGCACCCTGTCTTCAACCTTCGCCCTTCGCCCTTCGCCCTTCGACTTTCGACTTTCGACCTTCGACCTTCGACTTTCGCCCTTCGACTTTCGACTTTCGACCTTCGACCTTCGACTTTCGACCTTCGACTTTCGACTTTCGACTTTC
>NYZC01000162.1 GCA_002686995.1 Phycisphaeraceae bacterium
AATCGGGGTGACAGGATTTGAACCTGCGACCTCTTCGTCCCGAACGAAGCGCTCTACCAAGCTGAGCTACACCCCGTGTTTGGCACAGGGTACGTTGGTGCGGGAGGCAACGCAAATGGGGTCACCGCGGCCGTGACGCCGCGTCGCAGGTCGGACAGACGCCCGCCACGACGGACAGGTCGTATCGGCGCGAGATGAACTCGCGATCCAGGACCCACGTCTGGTCGTCGAGCTTGAACTTCAGGCAGTGCGCGCACTTCATCACGGGATCAGGATGCAGCGCGGCACCGTCGCGCGCCTTGGCCTTCCCGGATTCCATTCTCCGTATGCGCCGGGCGAGAATCTCGATCTGGACGATGGACACGATCAGTCCGGCAGCCAGGGCCGCGCCCACGGCAAGGAGAATCTCGTCCAGTTCCCAGGCTTCGAATACCCGTGTCAATTCGATGAATCGTTCGGTCGCATCGGTGACCATCGCCGCCAGCAGGACGACCACGACCGTCAGCAAGACCACGATGAGTGTCCGGCTGCGCGCACGATTCAGTTGATTATGAACCCATTCCACGGGAAACCCCCTTTTCCATTACGACATCCCGTTCCGATCACACGCTTGGCATTGACGGCACGATCTCAGTCGCAAGCACGTTCAGGCAGCGATTCCACTTGTCCGTGTCGTCGAAGTCGTGCTTGACGAAAAGCAGCGTCCCGAATCCGCCGGTCACTTCCCATAACTCGTCGAGCCGATCCTTGACCGACGCCTTGTCGCCGACGATGCAGACCTTCTCCAGCACGTACTCGACCGTCACGTCCTCGTCGGCTACGGACTCGTCGTGCTTCATCAGGTGAATCATCTCCGCGCGGTTCAGCAGCGTGATGAGGTAGTGCATTGACCGGCCGAAAGCGCCGTTCAGGCAGAAGTCCCAAGCCTCGTCGTTGCTGTCGCCGACGAAGATGCTCTTCGAGACGCGCCAGATGTCACGATCCGGCTCCGGCTGCCCGCCTGCAGTCGCGCCTTCGCGGTAGGTTTCCCAGTGCTTTGCGACCGTGCTGTGGTGCACGAGGTTGGTCGACAGCGGCATGTAGCCGTGCTGACCTCCGATCTGCCCGCCCTTCGACTTTGCACTGATCATCGTCATCCCGATCGGCGGGTGCGGTTTCTGGTACGGCTGCAGCGGATACCCCATGCGAATCTCGGGATCGACGTGCTTCTCCAGGTTGATCTTGAAATACCTGCCCTCGTAGTGGTACGGCGGATCCTGGGTCCACAACATCATCACGATGTCGTAGGCCTCCTTCGTCATGACGCTCTGCTCCTTCGGCTCGGGGAGGTTGAAAAGCTCCCAGTCCGCAGGCACCCCGCCCTGGCCGAAACCCCAGTAGACACGACCGTGCGAAAGGTGATCGAGCAGCGCGACGCGAGCCGCGACGTTGACGGGATGGTGCTGGGGCATGATCGACACCCCGACACCGAGCTTGATCTGCTCCGTCCGTGCGATGAGGTTCGCGAGGAAGACCTCGTTCGACGTCACCGGCTCCCATTCGAGCGTGATGTGATGGCCGCACCAGGCTTCGGTCATGCCAAGTCGGTCCGCGTCGACCACGAACTGCGTGTCCTCGTCCATGCACTGCGTGCGCGGCTTCTCCGGCGGGTGCAATGGCATCATGAATGTACCGAACTTCATCGGGCGCTCCGTTTGACGCATCGCGACAGGTGAATGCCGCCGCGGCCGGTGATTCGTATCCGTATCGCGACAGGCAGTCAAGATTGACGGGCCGCCCACGGGATGCCTCTCCCTGCGAGGCACCGTGCCGATGGTTCGCTCACCCGGACGGATGCGATACCATTGGCTTCATCATGAAGAAATCAATCTGTCACTACAGCTTCCACCGGACCTGGCAGTCCGAGCAATGGTCGTGCGACGATCTCGCCGATACGGTTCGCGATCTCGGAGTCGAAGGCATCGACTACCACGTCGGTTTCCTGGGCGATCGGGAAGGCGCGGCGGATCGGATCAGGGCGGCGCTGGCCCGCACGGGGCTGGAGCTCTCCGGCCTTTCGATGTCCAACGACTTCAACCAGGAAGAACCCGCCGCGCTCGACGCCCAGATCGATTCGGTTCGGCAGTGGCTGCGCGTGGCGGCGGAGGTCGAGGCCCCGGTGTCGCGCATCTTCGGCGGGCACATCGATGACCGATCGAACGCGGCGCAGCTTGCCACCGGCTTCGACCGCATCCTCCACGGTCTCGGCGAGGTCGTTCGCGAGGCGGAGAGGCTGGGCGTGGTGCTCGCGCTGGAGAACCACGGCGGGCTGCCGTGCACCGGCGAGGAGCAGGTCGACGTGATCCGGAAGATCGGATCGAAGCACCTGCAGGCGACGATCGACGTCGGTAACTACATGCAGGGTCGACAGGAGGCGCACGACGGCACGGCCGCCGCCGCGTCGTGCGCAGCGTACATCCATTTCAAGGACTTTCACCGGACCAACGATCGCGACGCGCCCGCCTGGGACATCGTGCCGTGCATCGTGGGCCGGGGCGACATCGACCACGCGAAATGCCTCGACGTCCTCCGGCAAAGCGGTTACGACGGCTTCGTCGCCCTCGAGTACGAGGGGCCCGAAGACGAGCGGATCGGCGTGGCCGAGAGCGTGGCGTTCATGAACCGGGTCATGGAAGGCATGTCAGGCTGACGACCGCACTGGGCGGAATCCGGCAGACGCTTTGCGAGCCGATTCGTCGGTTGCGCGGCACCGCGCGCAGCTACGGCGTCAAGGCGCTGCGGCGCGACGCGGTCGCCGGGCTGACGGTGGCCCTGGTCGCGGCCCCGCAGTCGATGGCGTTCGCTCATGTCGCCGGGGTGCCGGCCGTTTACGGGCTGTACACGGCCATCGTCTGCGCGATCGTCGGTGGGCTGCTCACGACCAGCTCTCATCTGGTCATCGGTCCGACCAACACGATGAGCCTGCTGGTCTACTTCACCGTCGCGTCGGTCGGCGGCGACCCGGCCGCGCGGATCGAGACCGCGGTGACGCTGACCCTGCTGGTCGGCGGCATCCAGGTGCTCTGCGCGCTCGCGGGATTCGGTGAGCTGCTCCGCTACGTCAGCCACAGCGTCATCGTGGGGTTCTCCGCGGGCGCGGGCGTGCTCATCGCCGCGGGTCAGCTGCCGGCCTGCCTCGGTATCGACATCTCCGACTACGCCAGCTCCTACCACGGTCTCGCCGAAACGTTCGATCGAATGATGCAGGGCACCGACCAGGTCTCCTGGCGCCCGACCGCGGTCTGCCTCGTCTGCCTGGCGACCGCGCTGGCCTGCGCCCGGATCTCCAGGTTGCTGCCAGCGTTCCTGATCGCGCTCGCCGTCGGCACCCTGCTTGTTCTTGCGGCGGGATGGTCGCCCGAGCACCTGAAGCTCGCGGGGGATCTGCCACGGTCGCTTCCTCTGCCCGCCGCGCCCTCGATGTCATGGAGCGACTGGGAGCCGCACTTTGGCTCGGCCGTCGCCATCGCCCTGATCGGGATGATCGAGGCCGTCGGCATCAGCAAAACGATCGCGGGCCGGACCGGCGAGCGCATCGACGCCAACCAGGAGCTGTTCGCCCAGGGCCTCACGAACCTCGTCGGCAGCTTCTTCCGCTGCATCCCCTCGACCGGAAGCTTCTCGCGCTCCGCCCTCAACCATGCCGCCGGCGGCGCCACGCGATTCGCCGGTGTCTACAGCGGCCTGTTCGTCGCCGTCGTGCTCCTGACGCTGGCCCCGGCGGCGCGCAAGCTGCCGATGGCGGCCATCGCCGCGATCCTGCTGATCATCGGGTACCGGCTGATCGACTGGCGCTACTGCTTCCGCCTCGCCCGCGGGAATCGCGCCGACCTGATGGTGTGCCTCGGTACGTTCCTCGCTACGCTGACGGTCCCGCTGGACTACGCGGTGTTCGTGGGCGTCTTTCTGAACATCGCGCTCTACCTGCAGCGCGCCCGGCAGGTCTACGTCACCGAGCTCGTCCGGGACCCGCGCGCCCCGAACGACCGCACCGCGTTCGTCGAGCGCGCCGTCCGCACGGTCGGCGGCGGACGCGTCCGTTTCCTCCAGCTCGAGGGCAACCTGTTCTTCGCCGCCGCCGACGAGCTGCAGGATCGATTCCGCGCGCTGGTCGGCGGGCCCGCCGAGCTGGTCATCCTGCGGCTGAAGCGCACGCACATGCTCGACGCCACCGTGATGCGCGTGATCGAGCAGTTCGCCCTGCGGATGCGCGAGAAGGACGGCCACGTGCTGCTTTGCGGCGTCCGTCCACGCATGGCCAAGCGCATGGAAGGTTTCGGGCTGATCGAGGTCATCGGCGAGCAGAACGTCTTCCTGGCGGACGAAGCGGTCTTCGGCTCGGCCCGGCGCGCCCTGCGCCGCGCGGAGGAGATCATGGGCCGGTCATTGGACGAGGCGGAGGAGGAGGGGGAGGAATCACTGAAGGACACGGATGGACAGAGATGAACGTTGGCGAACCGCGCGGCGTAAGCCCGTGGGACGAATGCCATGACGGTCTCGATCAGCCGATGCGCCCGACACGCGCCGAACGTGCCACTCATTGAAGGACAGGCCCACCACTGACCCGCAGGCGTGCGCCGCGCGGTTCGACGAAGGCCTGTGAGGATGCTGCGGTCGACTGAAGCGCGCCCCAACTCCCCATCCGTGTTCATCCGTGTTCATCCGTGGTTCGCTCCCCTCTCCCTCGCCAGTTGCTCAGGCTCGGGTGGAGCCGCCGGAAGCGTTCGTGCGCCGCTCGGTACCGATCCACCAGCTCGGGGGCCGGCGTCGCCGTTTCGGATTCCTGCGCCCAGCCCGCGATGGCCTCCTCCCAGCCGTCGAAACGGGCCGCGGCGCACGCGGCGAGCATTGCCGCGCCGCGTGCGGTCGTGTCTTCGGCGCCCATGATGATCGGCATGCCGAGCACGGCTCCGATGATGTCGCGCCAGACCCGGCTGCCGCCGCCGCCGCCGGACACCGACGCGCGTCGCGGCGCGACGCCCATCTCCGCGAACACGTCGAACGCGTCCCGAAACGAAAACGCGACGCCTTCCAGGATGGCGCGGGTCATGTCGCCGCGCGACGTGTGCTGGTTCAGGTTGACGAACGCGCCGCGCAGGTCCGGATCGAGATGCGGTGTCCGCTCACCGCACAAGTATGGACCGAAGTACACGGTCGGCTCCGCAGCGGCGTCGATCTCCTTGACGAGGGTGCCGGGATCGACGCCGGTGACGTTCGACCACCACTTCAGGCTCGCGCCCGCGGACTGCTGCACGGCGCTGCAGATGAAATGGCGCCGGTCGGTGAAGAAGCCGGTGTGGACGCGTCCCTTCGCGTCGATCAGCAGCCGGTCCATGACACAGTTCACGTTGCCCGCCGAGCCGACGACGACCTGGATCACGTCCGGGCCGTTCATCCCGTCACCGAGCGCCGCCGCGATCGAGTCTCCCGCCCCGGCCGCAACGGGCGTCCCCGCCGTCAGCCCCGACCAGTCGGCGCCGGACCTGCTGACGCTTCCCACGGTTTGCGCGCTCTCGGCGAGCGGCGGCATCGCCGGCAGGTCGATCCCCAGCGCGTCGACAAGCGATGTCGACCACGTCGCCTCGTGCAGATCGAGCAGAAGGCTGTTCGAGGCATCCGAGTAGTCGGTCACGCGCTCGCCGGTCAGCGTCCACGTGACGAAATCCTTCGGAAACAGCAGGTGCGCGGCCGAAGACAACTGCTGCGGCGCGTGCTCGGCCATCCAGAGCAGCTTCGGCGCCGTATACCCCGTCACCGCGGCGTGTCCCGTGATCCGAAGCAGCTCGTTCGGGTCGATGCGCTCCTCGAGTGTGCGACACTGGGCACCGCAGCGGCTGTCACACCACCTAAGACGCGCCTGACCTCTTACCGCCGCGCGCCCTCGCGCGATCCAGGCAGCAGGCTGCGACACCATTGAATAAAGGGGCGCGAGAGCACTGTATGTAACGGCGCGTCGGAGGCCAGATCCTGCGTCCCGGTCTCGGGAAACTCGTCCCGGGCCGGGTGGTAGTAGGTCCTGAAGATCACGTCGTAGAAGGTGAAGATCTGGGCGAAATTCCGGTCCTGGTGGCGCCGCAGTCGCGAATGGTGAATGCGGTGCACGTGCGGGCCGCAGAGATACCGGGTGAGCGGGCCAAGATGCCGCCGGATGTTGGTGTGCGTAAAGAGCAGGAAACTGGTCAGGACGAGGCTTGCGATCCACATGGCGTTTGCATGCTTGCCGACGATGAACTGGGCCGGCAGGAGCACGACGAGATGCTGAACGGGGCGTTCGAGCCAGTACGTCCTCGTGCTCGAGGTGACGTTCAGCTCACGGTCCGCGTGATGCAGTTCGTGAATCTGCCAGAGCCACGAAAACTGGTGCTGGGCGCGGTGATACCAGTAGTAGAAGAAGTCAAACATGAGCAGGTACGTGACGGCCAGACCCACGGTCGCCACCCATCCGTCGAACTCGATCCGCCAGGGAGTTGACAGGATGACGAGCACCGCGTTGTCGATCCGCCTGGGGGTCCACGGAAAGAACATCATCACCGCGAGCAGAAAGGCCAGCCCGCACGTGTAATAAATGAGTCCGAAAACGAGATTGCGCAGGCGTCCGCGCCACCCATGGCCTGACTCCGCCGGGAGGGCGAGCTCGATCAGCGTGATCAGGATGTAGACCCCGATCACGTAGCCGAATCGCTGAAGCTCGAACGGAATGTACTTAATGAAGTACTCGTACCAGGCCGCCATGTGCCAAGTGTAGCCCTGGAATTCGGCGACCGGCTGATCCGCCGCAAAACTCTTGACATGCGCCGGTTAATGGGTTATCAGACCCACTCGTGCCGCGTCGATCCCGGCCCGGAGGCCCGCCTGGCGAGTCGTCCCGGGCTACCTCGATCCCGACCGAGGGACCGGAAGCCGATCGCGGCCGCGCTTCCCAGGGAGGGGAGCCGCCAACGAGTCGCCGGCTCGAGACGGATCCCTCTCGGAATCTCCGTTCCGACGCCGACGCCAGTGGAAGAGGATCGACCGTCACGCTGACCATCGAAGTTCCAGCAGTATGGCATGGTCAACCGGACACCTTCTGGACCGACTGATCCGTCGGCTCCTTCGACCGCGCCATGACCCGGACGCGCGACCCGCGGCCGATCCGTGTCGCGTCGAGACGCTCGAGCCGCGCATCCTGCTCAACGGACAGATCGGACCTCCGACGGTCGAGGACTTCTCCGTCAACGACGGCGCCGCTCATCGATCGCGCGTGAGCGCGGTTTCCGTCCGCTTCTCCCATGACGTCTCGGAGAGCGTGGACCGCGGCGACCTTTCGATCCGAGACGCCGACGACGGCAGCGACGTCGATCTCTCGGCGGCCACGGTCGCCTTCGACGCCCTGACGAACACGGCACGGTGGGATTTCTCGGCGCTGCCCGGCGGCACGCTTCCGGAAGGCAACTATGCGGCCCGCGTCTCGGGCACCGGGATCTTCGCGTTCGGCGATCAGCAGCTCGACGGCAACGGCGACGGGGTTGGCGGCGACGACTATCCCTTCGAGGTTCACCGCTATTTCGGCGACAGCGACGGGGACCGCGACGTCGACGCGCTCGACCTGTTCCATTACGGCGCGACCCACCTCGCCCGCGCCGAGGACGGGCGCTTCGATCCGCGATTCGACAGTGAAGCGGACGGCGACGTCGACTTCCGGGACCTGTTCCTGTTCCGCCTGAACCACCTGACGGCGCTGCCGGCACCGATCGAAGTGTCGGCAGGCCTGTCGCGCGACACGGCCCGGGGCGGGCAGACGAACGACGACCGCGTTACGTCCGACACGACGATCCGCGGCCGGGTGTCGTTTCCGGACGCGGCCGCCTCGATTCGCGCCGGTCTCGACGGTAGCCCGGTGACGTTCGATCTCGAGGTCACGTCGAACGGGTCGTTCCTGATTGATCAGGCGCTACTCGAAAGCATCCAGGGCGGCAGCGTCGTGGACGACGGCCCTCACACGCTTCACGTCGCGGCGACGCCGATCTCGGATCTCGATGTCATTGCTGATTTCGCATTCGTCAAGGATTCGACGCCTCCGGAGGTCGTCCTCTCGCTCGTCAGCGACCTCGAGCCCGTGGCGCCCGATGCGACGGGCCAGGGAGGCGGATTCGTCGACCTCTCCACGTTCTTCCTTTCCCCGCCATCTATCGGCGGCGGTCTCGTCAGCTTCGACGTCGACCTGGACTACGTCGACGCCGAGGGCCGACGCCTGGTCTATTTCGGAATCGACGTCTCGGAGAGCGACGACGCACTCACGGGCACGAGCACTGACTTCAGCGCCTTCTCGTTTGCTCCCGCGTCGTCCCTGCCCGCGGCCTGGCAGCAGATTCCGGGCGCCAGGTTCGGGGACGGCCCGCTACTTTCTGGCGTCGAGTTCGAGACCGCGGGCATCGGACTGCTGCCGGGTCGGCACCTGCTTGGCACGCTTTCCCTCGACCTGAACGCCTTGAGCGTCGATTCCGCCGAAGAGATCCCCGTCTCGATCCTGGGCGCCGACTCGGTGCTCGGCGTCGAGTTCGCCGAAGGCGCGCCCAGCGCGGCGCTGACCGGACCCGCAACCTTCGAGTTCACGGTTCCCGGCTTCGACCCGGGCGAGCAGACGTTCAGCCCCGGTCGGGTGGATTCCCCGGTCGTGCGCGTCGATGCGGAGCCGGACAGTCTCGTGCGCGTCTTCGTCGACGATCAGGAATTCCTTCAGCAGATCGTGACCGGTCCCATCGAGGTGCCGATCACCGACCTCACTCCCGGGCCGCACGACGTGCGTGCAACCGCGGAGGACATCGCCGGCAATGTCGGAGCGTCGAACGTGCTCCAGGTCGGCGAGACCACACCTGCACGGGAAACGAGTGGACTTCAGTCTGACGGCAACGTCGGCGAGTGGACCGGTAACGGTGACGGCATGACCTGGGAGGATCCGGACAACTGGGGCGGCCAGGTCGTGCCGGGCGAGTTCGACGACGTCAGGATCACCAGCGGGGGCTTCGAGATCACGATCAACGGCGATGCAAGGATCTTCGGGCTGGAAAGCGCCGCCGATCTGCGCGTCACCGGCTCCCTCACCGTGCTCGGCACGGGCACGATCAGCGGCGCGCTCATCGTGGATCCAGGCGCGCGGGTGACGGTCGACGGGGCGTCGTCGTCACTCCGGGCGGACGGCAGCACCACGATCGACGGCGCCGAGCTTGACGCGCTCAACGGCGGCCTGCTGGAGCTTCCTGCGGCAACGAGCTTCACCGACGGCATCGCGACACTGTCGGGCGGGTCACTGGACATGCCGGGCCTGACGACGATCGACCGCAGCCGCTTCCAGGTGAGCGGCGGCTCGACCTTTACCCTGGCTTCGGGGGTGGCGAGCTACTCGTCATCGGTGGGCGTCGGATTCAACGAGGATCGGACGATGCTCTCGGCGGACGGTACCGGCACGGTGCTCGACCTCTCTGCGCTGACGACGATCGAAGGGCTGTTCAGCGGGTTCGGGGCGATTCGCCAGGTGGTGACGTCGACGGGCGGCGGGCGCATCGACCTGTCCGGCGTCACGTCGATCAACGCGGGGGCCCGTGACGGCCCGTTCGAGATCGCGATCTCCGGCGACGGCACGATCGACCTCTCGGCACTGGCGACGCTGACCGGCAACCGTGACGGCATCCTGCTGACGAACCCGGACGACCTGCCTGCGCTCACTTCGGCGTCGGGCACGACAATCGTGCTGGATGCCGGCAGCACGCCCCAGGCCGCGCTGCTGCAGGCGCTGACCGACAGCACCGTGCAGATCGGCGACGGCGCCGTCCTGGACGCGCCCGTCCTTGCAGATATCACGGACTCGCGTATCGAGATCGCCGGCACGGGTGTGCTCACCGCACCGGGGCTCACGACGATCACGGGAGCGCGTTTCATCCTGACATCGGGCGCTCGGTACACGCTGCCCGCGACCCTTGCGACGTACAACGGCTCCGGCCTGGGCATCAACGAGAAACGCACGGTGTTCTCGGCCGACGGGCCTGGGACGGTGCTCGATCTCAGCGGACTGCAGCGCATCGATGCCGTCTTCATCGGGCTGGGCGCGCTACTTCAGCTCGTGACGGCGACGGACGGAGGGCGCATCGACCTGTCCGGCCTCACGGAGATCGAGGCCGGCGGCAGCGGCGCGAACGGCGGCGGCCCCTTCGAGTTTCGGACGGACACCACGGGCGCGATCGATCTTTCCTCACTCGCGACGATCACCGGCCGATCGAGCGGCGTCCTGTTCACCGCCGGATCGGCTCTTCTCGCGCTTCCGTCGCTCGTCATCGCGGACCGCGTCGACTACACCGTGCCGGCTCCGACGTCGCTTCCACTGCTGGAAGTGCTGATCAACAGCGTCCTGACGATTCCGGACACGTCTTCCGTCTCGGCGCCGCTGCTCGGCGATTTGGACAACACGGAAGTCGCGCTCGACGGCAGCGGCACGTTCGATGCCCCCGTGCTCACGACGATCGCCCGCGCCCGGTTCATTCTGACTGGCGGGGCGCAGTACGCCCTGCCTGCGTCGCTCACCGCCTATGACGCCTCCGGCGGAATGAACATCAACGAAAAGCGGGACGTGTTCATCGCCGACGGCGCCGGGACCGTGCTCGATCTCTCGTCGCTTCAGCGGATCGATGCGCTGTTCGTCTCTCTCGGCGCGCTGCTTCAGCTTGTCAGCGCCTCCAACGGCGGTCGGATCGATCTGTCCGGCCTCGCCGAGGTCGAGGCCGGGGGACGGGGGGCCAACGGCGGAGGCCCCTTCGAGTTCAGGGCCGAATCCAACGCCATCATCGACCTGCCGAACCTGACCCGCCTGACCGGACAGGACGCCGGGATCCTCGTCAGCGTACTTCCCGACGGCGTCTTCAATCTCGGGAGCGAACTCGCCGTCGCACGCACGCGGGTCGACATTGCGGACGGCGCATCGCTGATCGCCACGCGCCTGACGCTCGAAGAGGCTGCAACACTGAGCGGCGCCGGCGTGCTGACGGGCGAGGTCACCGGCGCGGGCACCATTGCTCCCGATGGCCGGCTTACGGTCGACGGACCGGTCGCGCAATCGACGGACGGCCGCATCGAGATCGGGATCGGCGGCACCGACCCCGGCACCGGGCATGACGTGCTGGCGATCACCGGCGTCGCGGACCTGAACGGCACGTTCGCGGTGGCGCTGACCGGTGGATTCGTGCCCGCGATCGAAGCAAGCTTCGACGTCGTCGCCTACGCGTCGCGCCTCGGCGCCTTCGCCGTGCTCGAAGGGCTCGACCCGGGTTCAGGCATCGAGTTCGTGCCCTTCATCGAGAGCGACCGGATCACGCTGGTGGTGGCCGCCGCGATGCCTCCGCCCGATCTCGCCGTCACCGCGTTCGCCGCGGAGCAGATGACGATCGGCGATCCCGCTTCCATCGACGTGAGCTACACCGTCGAAAACCAGGGGTTGGGCAACCCGCGCGTCGACAACTGGGATGATGCGATCGTCCTTTCGACCGATGACGTCGTGGGCAACGGCGACGACGTGATCGGCACACGATTCGCGCGAACGACCGGACTCGACGCAGGCGAGGGCTATTCCCGCAACGAAACGATCCTGTTGCCTGCCGGCCTCGTGGGCACGTTCCACGTTTTCCTCGTCGCCGACATCGACGGCGACCTGATCAAGGAGACCGAGCGGGCGAACAACGTTCTCGAAGCGCCCGAAATGCTGACGGTGATTCCGATTCCGTACGCCGACCTGGTGGTGGACAGCGTCACGGCTCCGGCCACCGGCGCCAGCGGCCAGCCGTTGGGAATCACCTGGCAGGTCAGCAATCGGGGCCTTGGCCAGACCGATGTCATCAACTGGGGCGATACGGTCCACCTGTCGACCGACAGCGCCGGCGTCGACCGCATCGCGACGCTCGGCGAGCTGGAGCATCTCGGCCACCTCGGCGTCGGCGACGGCTACACGCGCACCGCCACGTTCACCCTGCCCGACGGTCTTGCCGGCACCTTCTACGTCGTCGTCGCGTCGGGTTCCTCGGGCGGCCCGTTCGAGTTCACCTTTGACGACAACAACACGGGCGTATCGACCGCGGTCGACGTCGCCCTCAGCCCGACGGCCGACCTCGAGCTGACCAGCGTCACCGCGCCCCCGGTCGCCGAGGAGGGCGCATTCATCGACGTGTCCTGGACTGTGTCGAACATCGGCGCCGGCGATGCCGAAGGCGCCGACCTCGATGACGACGTCGAAGGCCTTCGCGGCTGGCGTGACGTCGTCTACCTCAGGGCGACCGGCGACCCGAACGCCGAGCAGATCGAGATCGGCTCGTTCGCGTTCACCGGGACGCTCGCGGCCGGTGCGACGTACAGCCGGCTCGAATCCCTGCGCCTTCCCGATCAGATCAACGGCCAGTTCGACGTGACCGTCGTCACCGATTTCGACGGCGCGGTCTTCGAAGACGGGGCGGTCGCCAACAACGCACGGACGCACGGCACGCCCCTGAGCGTCACGGTCATGCCGCGGCCCGACCTGCAGGTGGCCGGCATCACCGTGCCCGTGAGCGCTGTCAACGCAGGCGGCGCGGTCAGTGTCGAATACGAGATCATCAACCAGGGCACGGTGACCACCCCTGCCGCCGGTTGGGTCGACCGCGTCTACCTTTCGCTCGACACCGAAGTGACCGGCGACGACATCCTGATCAGCGAGGTGCCGAACGCAGCGTCGCTGGCGCCGGGCGAGCAGTACCTCGGCATCACGGGATCCGTCGAGGTGCCGCTGCGGTTCCGCGGCGAGGTGTTCGTGCTCGTGTTCACGGATGCCGACGGCGCCGTCGACGAGTGGCCGAACGATCAGAACAACGTGGCGTTCGCTTCGATGTTCGTGAACCCGCTCCCGTTCGCCGACCTCGTGACGAGCGACGTCATCGTCCCCGCGCAGGCCGTTGCGGGTGAGCAGATCACGGTGCGATACACGGTCACCAACCTCGGTGCGGGCGTCACGTCGGCGAGCGCATGGACCGATTCGATCTGGCTGACCGTCGACCGCAACCGCCCGCATCCCGGCGAAGGTGATTTCCTGCTCGCCACGGTCGATCACGACGGCGCGCTGCCGGTGGACGGCGGGTACGACGAGCAACAGACGGTCACGATCCCGGGCAATCTCGATTCGGGCCTCTACTACATCACCCCCTGGTCCGACACGTACGCGATCGTGCTCGAGGACACGCTCGCCGCCAACGTGAACCCCGACGACCCGAACGAGATCGACAACAACAACTACAAGGCCGCGGCCATCGACGTCATCGGCGCGCTGCCCGACCTCGTGGTGACGGAAGTGACCATCGATCCCGGGGCCTCGGCGGGGGCGACGACCTCCATCGCCTACACCGTCCGCAACCGCGGTGCCCAGCGGGTGCCCGATGGAAGCTGGGTCGACCGCATCTACCTGTCGAACGAGCCGGATCCGCTCTCGGGCGCGGCGCGCAGCCTGATGCTCGCAGAGGTCACGCGCGACGGGCCGCTCGAGACGAATGCCGAGTACGCCGAGACCGTCGACGTGCTGCTCTCTCCCTCGGCGCGCGGTCAGTTCATCGTCGTGGTCAGCGACGACCAGCTGCCCGAGGCCTCTGAGACGCACCAGTCGGTCAAGGAGCTCGACGAAGCGAACAACCAGGGTCTCACGGCCGTCGACATCACCCCGCTGGATGTCGATCTCGTCGTGTCCGACGTGCAGTTCGAGCCGTCCGTCCTGTCGGGCGAAACAACGACGGTGCGCTATACGCTGACCAACGTCGGCACCGACACGACATGGGACGGCGGCCAGTACCACATCGACTTCATCTGGCTGTCTGCGGATCCGCAGTTCATCCGCCTGCGCTCGTCCTATCTCGGTGCGAACGTCGTCGCCCTGCCGCAGCCGCTCGGTCCCGGCGAGAGCTACGAGGTCACGTACGAGGCGACGATGCCGCCCGGCACCGACGGCGATTACTACCTGCACATCCATATGGATGCGCACAACGATCTCTCGCCGCTGTTCTTCCCGACGCTGGCGCGCATCGTGCGGACGGGCTGGTGGCCCGCCGAGACCGGCCGCAACGACGACTGGCTCGACGAGTTCCGGCGCTGGGCCTACGAGGATCCGACGAACAACCTGTCGAGCTGGCACGTGCCGATCACCTACCGGGAGGCCGATCTGCGCATCACGACCGTCGCCGTGCCGCCGACCGCCGCGGCCGGAGAGACGATCGACGTCGATTACACGGTTCGGAACGAGGGAACGCGGGCCACGCGCGCCGACGAATGGACGGATCGGCTGTTCCTCTCGCGTGATCCGTCGCTCGACAACCGCGACCTCGAGCTGGCGCTGCAACCGCATCGGGGTACGCTCGATGTTGACGAGACCTACGACGCGACCCTGCGCCTCCGGCTCCCGGAAGGGATCGAAGGCGACTTCCACCTGCTCCTCCTGACCGACGCGTGGGCCTTCCGCGACCGCTTCGGCCTCCAGCCCACCAGCGACATCGGGTTCGGACTGCCGGGCGTCGACTTCGAGGACGACCCGCAGCTGTTCCCGTGGGACCTCGCCTCCGAGGCGCAGCGGGTCCTCGCCCGCGGCGATGTCGACGAATACCAGGACGAGGCGGACAACCTGCTGTCGATCCCGCTGCCGGTGACCGCGGTCGATCCTCCCGACCTGCAGGTCACCGACCTCGTCGCGCCGCTGCGGGCCGAGAACGGCCGCGCGCTCGACTTCGAATACACCGTGGCGAACCTCGGCGGTGACACGCCGGCGTCACAGCGGAAGTGGTCCGATCTCGTCTACCTCTCGCGCGACGCGCTGCTCGATACCGGCGCGGATCTCTTCCTCGCCGAACTGGAGCGGAACGGCGGTCTCGCCGGAAGCGACAGCTACACCGTCGTGGACTCGGTCCAGGTGCCGACCGGCATCAGCGGCGGCTGGTTCCTGTTCGTCGTCACGGACCCGCCACGCACCACCGTGATCGGCGACGTCTTCGAAGGCGCCAACGAGCGCAACAACGACCGCGCGAGCGCCGTCCCGGTGATCATCGAGCTGCCACCGCCGACCGATCTCGAGGTGACCGACATCGTCGTGCCCGGCGCCGCCAGCGCCGGCGAAGAGATCGAAATCGAATGGACCGTGACCAATACGAGCGGCGAGCCGGTGACCGGCGCATGGTTCGACGCTGTCTACGCTTCCGCGGATGCGGTCTGGGACGTCGGAGACCGGCCGCTCGGACGCCTCGCCTTCGACGGCACGCTCGCGCCCGGCGCGTCGTACACCTCGACGTTTGAAACCCGGCTCGCTCCGATCACGCCCGGCCCCTATCGAGTGATCGTTCGCACCGACATCTTCGACGTCGTGCACGAGGAGATCGGTGAAACCAACAACAGCACGACGTCGCCGCAGACGATGACCGTGACAGCGCCGACGATCGAGCTGGGCGTCCCGCGCGACCTTCGGCTGTCGACGGGCGACGAGAAGCTGTTCGGGGTCGTGGTTCCACAGGATCAGACGCTGCGCGTGACGCTGACGGCCTCGGACAATCGGTCCGTGCACGAGCTGTTCGTGCGTCACCTCGAGGCGCCGACGAGCGCCCGGTTCGACGCTGCGTACGAGGGCGGGCTCTCGTCGAACCTCGTCGCGACTGCGCCGGATACGCAGGCGGGCGAGTACTTCGTCCTTGTCCGCGCGCACGCTGAGCCGAACCCGTTCACGCGCGTCACGCTTCTCGCCGAGCTCTTGCCGCTGGCGATCACGGCGGTGCACAGCGACGTCGGGGGCGACGGCGTCCACGTCACGACGACGATCGACGGCGCGCGGTTCCATCCGGATGCGATCGTCAAGCTGGTGCGTCCGGGTTTCGAGGAGCGCGACCCGGTCGTGCACGACGTGGTGAGCAGCGCGAAGATCATCGCGACGTTCGATCTCGCAGGCGCGCCCCTTGGCCTCTACGACGTCAAGGTCATCAATCCCGACGGCGAGGAAGCGATCGTCCCGTACCGGTTCCTCGTCGAGCGGGCCATCGAGCCCGAGGTGACGATCGGCGTCGGCGGTCCCCGCGCCATCCTTGCCGGCGACACGGGGACCTACAGCGTCGCCCTGAGCAATCTCGGCAATCTCGACGCCCCCTACGTGTTCTTCGAGGTGGGCATTCCCGAGCTTGGACACAACAGATTCGTCTACGGCCTGCCGTACCTCGATTTCACCTCGAACGTGCGCGGTGGCCCGACCGTGGCGGCGCTGGCGGACGTGCCGTTCGCCGAGCTCGATTCGGCGGTCAACACGACGGGTGACGTCCTGGCTCCCGGTTACCTGTTCGATCAGCACGCGCAGGGCTTCACCGGGGTGTCGTTCAACGTTTCGACCTACCCCGGACTGCGCGAGCTGTACGAGCGGGCGTTCGAGGAGCTGCGCGAGAAGCTCTACGGCATCTTCCCGATCCATCGCGAGCTGGGCACGCTCGACGACGGACCGCAGAATCTCGACGCGATCTTCCCGGGCCTCAAGGACCTGTTCTTCGCGGTCGGCGGCATCCCCGACGACGTCACGCAGGTCTTCATCCCGTTCCAGTTCCACGTGGTCGCATCGGCGACCGCGATGACGCGGGCCGAGTTCGTCGAGCACACCGTGTCGGAGGCGATAACCCTTCGTGCGGCGATCCTCGAGGATCCGGGCGCCACCCCGGCGCTGCTCGCGATCGCCGCCGATCCGCAGATCTGATCGAACCTGTACCTGGCCGCCCTGGAGGAGGCCGGGTTGCTGCAGCCGGCAGGCGCCGCCCCGCTGATTCGACAAGACCCGCAAATCTCGAGCCTGGTGGCCACGCTGGCGACCGGCATCCTGGCCGGTCCGGCCGGCGCCGAGGTGCGCACCACCGGATCTCTCGCCGACTTCTTCGCCGACGTGCGGCGCTGGTACGGTCACGACGAGACGCTGCTTGCCGAGGTCGACGGCGAGACCGAGAACGGCAACCCGATCGCGGCGCTGCCGGACTTCGAGGCATTCGATCTCGGACTGTCGCAGAAGACGCACTTCCAGGCCTTCCGAGTCTACGCGCCGTGGATTCCGTTCGAAGACCGGGGCGCAGGCATTCCCGCCGACTTCCAGATCGCCGGCGTCCCGCTGACCGACGGCGAACCGTTCGTGCCGCTCGATCTCGGGGCATACCTCGAATCCCAGGGACGTATCAGCGGCCTTGCGGCGCTGACCGGACCGTTCACCGGGGAGACCGGCGGATACCTGCCCGCGGCGCAGCCACTGCCCTACGCGGTGAGCTTCCAGAACGATCCGTCCTCGACGACGCTGGTTCGCGAGATCCGCATCGTCGCGCAGCTTGACGAGGATCTCGATGCGCGGTCCTTCCGGCTCGGCGACATCAAGGTGGGTGACATCACCATCCGCGTCCCAGAGGGCCGCGGCGTCTTCCAGGGCGACTTCGACTTCACGCAGACGAAAGGCTTCATCGTCCGGGTCAGCGCCGGTATCGACCTGGCGGCGGAGCAGGCGACCTGGCTCATCCAGGCAATCGACCCCGCGACGGGCGTGCTCGCCACCGATCCGACCCTCGGGCTGCTGCCGCCGAACGACGCGCTGGGCGTCGGCGCAGGCTTCGTCTCCTACACGGTTGAAACCGAGCCGGATGTCGAGACCGGCGCCGTCGTCACGGCGTCCGCGCGCGTCCTGTTCAACAACGCTCCGGGCGAGGACACCCCCACGCTCGAGCAGGTGGTCGACGGCGTCGCGCCCGCGTCCACGCTGACGGTCACGCCGCTCGGCGGCGACACCTTGCAGGTCGACTACGCGGTGACGGATGACGATGGCGGCTCGGGCTTCCGGCATGTGACGCTGTACGTCGCCGAAAATGACGGCGCCTTCCGCATCTGGAAGCGGCAGTTGACCGAGGCCGCCGGAACCGAAGTGTTCAGCGGCACTCCGGGTTCGACATACACCTTCCTCGCGCTCGCCACCGATGTCGCCGGCAACCGCGAGGCCCCGCCCGTCGGCGCCAGCGCCGAGGACGACGGATCAGCCCCGAACCTCGGCGCACTGCCTTCCGTGCCGGAGACCACGCCACCCGACTTCGGCGTGCCGCCCGAGACGCTGCCGGATCCGTCCACGAACCCGCTGTTCACGCGGGCCGAAGAAGGCGTGCCCGCCGCGGAGACCTCGTCCGAGCCTTCCGAGTTCGAAAACGTTCTGCGACCGTTCAACGCCCGACGCTTTGCGTACGGCTTCGTCCAGAGCGAGGCCGGAATCGGACCCATGGCGATTGCCGAGATGCCAGACGGCCGGGTGCTCGTCATCGGCGGCGCTGCCCGCAACGAACTTTTCGTATTCGATCCGGAAGGCGGCGAGGCCATCTCGCCGCTGGCGACGCTGCCGCACCCGGTCTTCAATCTCGCCCTCGGACGTCCCGAAGACGGCGGCCGGCTCTTCGCCACCACCGGCGGCGGACCGCTGCTGGAAATCGATCCTGCAGACGGCGCCGTGCTCGACGAATTCGGAAGCGGTGCCACGACCGGTCTCGCCGTCGATCCCGCGACCGGCCTGCTCTACGTCGGGACCAGCCAGGGCGTCGTGATCTTCGATCCCGCCTCCGAATCGTTCACGCCGTTCAGCCGCGATCTGGACCTGCGCGTCGGCGCACTCGCCTTCGCGAGCGACGGCACCCTGTGGGCCACGACGTGGCCGGATCGAACCCAGGTCGTGCGCTTTACCGACTCGGCCCGCGCCGAAACCATGCTTCTGCTCGACGCCGGCATTGATTCGATCGCCTTCGGTCCGAGCGGAACGCCGATCGAGGGATTGCTGTTCGTCTCGAGCAACGACGGCCGGCTCGTCCTCGCCGACCCGGTGACGCTCCGGAAGGTCACGCTGGCTGACGGAGGCAGCCGCGGCGACGTCGTGATCACGACCTCGACCGGTCGCGTCCTGCTGAGCCAGTCGGCGCAGGTCGATGTGCTGGCGCCATCCGTGGCGCCCTCCGTCATCGCGACCAGCCCGGCCGACCAGGAGGTGGCCGGACTGCCGCTCGCCCTGCTCGGCGTGCGATTCGACCAGGACATGCGCGACGACGGCTCGAACGAAGGATCCGTCACCCATCCGGCCTCCTACACGCTGGTCGGCGCACTCACCGGCGACGCGACGATTCTCGACGCGGCCTACGAACCCGGAACGCGCACCGTGCTGCTGACGGTTGAAGGCCTGACGCCTGACGTCTACACGCTCGCGATCGACGCGGCGGTGCTCAGCGCCGACGGCCTTGCCATGGGCGCCGACCACGCGGTGTCGTTCACGGCGATCCGCGACACGCTCGCCTTCGTCGATCTCGATTTCACGAACGTGCGATCGGATCGGTCGGACGAAACCGTCTCCTACGACGTCACGATCACGAATACCGGTGACTTCGACCTGCTCATTCCGCTGCTGCTGATCGTCGATCCCGCCGACGGCGTCACGGCCGTTCCGCAGACGGATCTCGGCCAGGACGAGCAGGGGCGATGGCTGATCGATCTTTCCGGGTCGGTGTCGAGCGGGCTGTCGCTCGCGCCTGGCGAAAGCACGACGGGCACAACCGTCACGTCGCTCAATACCGACCTGGCGCGCATTGAAGCCGAGTACGGCGTATCCGCCGACCCCGCCGCGAACCAGCCACCACAGTTCACCACGACGCCTCCGGCCGGCGCCGTCGCGGGCCAGGCGTTCGAGTACGAGGCGGAGGCGATCGATCCGGACGGCGGAAGCGTCGTCTACCTGCTTGTCCGCGGTCCCGCAGGCATGACTGTCGATCGTGACACGGGCACCGTGCAATGGCAGCCGACCTCCGATGACGACGCGTCGAGTGAAGTGCTCCTGCATGCGTACGACGCGCGCGGCGGTCGCGACGAGCAGCGATTCACGCTCGACGTTGCAGGAGGCAATCACGCGCCGGCCTTCGATTCGCTGCCTGCGTTCATCGCCGCGACCGAAGGCGACCCGATGGCGTTCTCCGTCTTTGCCGACGACCTCGACGGAGACACGCTCGTCTACTGGGCTGACGGGCTGCCAGGCGGCGCGCTGTTCGACCCTGACAGCCGCGTGTTTGCGTGGACGCCCGCCTTCGACCAGGCCGGGACGTATGGTCCGGTCACGTTCCACGCCTTCGACGGTCGCGCGATGAGCTCGGTCGCCACGACGATCCTCGCCTCCGAGGTGACGCCCCCGCTTTCGCTCGCGGATCCGCCGAACCATACGGTGACCGAGGGCGACCGACTGCGGTTTACGTTTGCGGCCTCGGGTGCAAATCTCGAGTTCATCGGCAGCAATCTGCCCGCGGGCGCGACGATCGATCGCGCGAGCGGCACGCTCGACTGGGTCGCCGGCTTCGACCAGGCCGGAACCTACGACGACGTGATCATCACGGTCCGGTCCGGCGCCGAACGAGTCAGCAAGGTCTTCAAGATCACGGTGCTCAACGCGAACGGGGCGCCGCAATTCGAGCCGCTCGACGACTGGCGGGCCTTCGAAGGCGAAGAAGTCCGCTTCAGCGCCTTCGCCTTCGATCCGGACAACCCGCGCTTCGTGCTTCCGACGCGACTGCCCGACGGCACCGTTGCGCCGCTGGCGGGGACCGACCCGACCGTCACCTACACGGTGCAGGACCTGCCCGCCGGCGCGACGTTCGACGATGAGACCGCGACGTTCTCCTGGGTCCCGGGATTCGAGGATGCCGGCCGCCACACCGTCACTTTCGTCGCGACCGACGACGGAGATGGCACGGGCTCCGTCGCCGTGAGCGCGGCCGCGGTGTCCATCGAGGTGATCAACCTGAACCGCGACCCAGTCATCACCCCGATCGCGAACACGGTGATGAATCGCGACGAGGTGCTCGACCTGCCGATCGCGGCCCTCGATCCCGACGGCGATCCCGTCATGCTTGCGATCACCGCGCTGCCACCCGGCTTCGACCTGCCCTCGTTCGCGACGTTCACGGACGACGGTGGCGGTACCGGCACCCTCCGCCTGCAGCCCGGCACTGGCGACAGAGGCGACTACACGTTCACGATCACCGCGACCGACGACGGAAACGGCGACGGAGCACACGCGATCGCGACCGCAGGCTCGTCTTTCGTGCTGACCGTCGAGTCCGTCAACGAGCCGCCCGTCCTTGCGCACGTCGGCGCCAAGGTGGCCGTGGTCGGCGATCCCTTCGTGCTCGACCTGCAGGCCTCTGATCTCGACGGCGAGCCGCTCCATTTCGAGGTGACGGGTCTTCCGGCCGCGGCAAACCTCACCGAGGGTCCTGAAGACGGCGCCGCGCAGATCTCGTGGACGCCGCTGGCAGGTGATGAAGACACCTACGACATCATCGTCACCGTCAGTGACGGCGGCAACGGATCCGCCGGACCCGTCGCCACGGCGACCGAGACGATCTCGATCACGGTGCGACCGGTCAACGGGGACCCGGTCCTGGATCCGATCGACACGCAGGATTCGGTGGAAGACGTAGAGCTCATCCTTGCGCTGACGGCGGACGATCCGGACGGAGACGCGCTCACCTTCGAGGTGACCGGCCTGCCTGAAGGCGCTTCGTTCGACCGTGCCGCCGGCGTGCTGACCTGGACGCCGACGCATCGCCAGGCCGGCAGCTACGACCTGCTGTTCACTGCAAGCGATGGTCATGCCGAGGACATGCAGCCGGCGCGGATCATCGTCGACGACGTCAACCAGGCACCCACGCTGATTCCGCTTGCGCCGCAGTTCGGGCGCGAGGATGCGCTGCTCGAGTTCCGCGTCACGGGGGGCGACCAGGATGGCGACGCGCTGACCTATCGGATCGACGGCGCGATACCAACGGGCTCCCGACTCAACGGCATCACCGGCGAATTCTCCTGGCGTCCCGGCTTCGACCAGGCCGGCACCCACGTCGTCCGCTTCCTCGTGCAGGATTCCGGCGGCGCCACGGACGTCCTGGAGGTCCTGATCCGCATTGACGACAGCAACCGTCCGCCGGTGCTGTCGACCTCGGATCACGCCGCGACCATCGGCGCCGAACTTCGCTTCACGATCACTGCCGATGATCCTGATCCGAACACGGTGCTCGTGTTCGACGCCCTGCACCTGCCCGAAGGCGCGACGATCGGTCACAACACCGGCGAGATCGTCTGGACTCCGGGCCCCGGGCAGGCCGGTGATCACGTCGTCACGCTGGAGGCATCCGACGGCACGGACACGGCGCGGCAGACCATCGTGCTCAACGCGTCGACGCAACCCGAATCACCGGTGGTGACCGTCGAGCTCACGCCAGGCTTCGCCGTCGTGCCCGGCCAGCGAGTGACGATTCGCGCGATCGCAGACAGCCTTGCCGACATCACCGCGATCGCCGTCACTGTCGACGGCTCGCCGCTCGCGATCGACGCGACCGGCCGGGCGGAGATCATCGCCGAAGTCCCCGGAAGGCTCGGGATCGTCGCCACGGCCACGGACCTCGACGGTCTGACCGGAAACGCCGCCGCGGAAGTGACGGTCCGCGACCCTGCCGACGCGCTGCCGCCCGTGGTCAGCCTGGACCAGGCCATTGCCGCGGCACCGCTGGACGACCCGATCCCGGTCATCGGCGCCGTGAGCGAAACCGACCTCGACTTCTGGACGCTCGAAATTGCACAGTCCGGCACCGACCTGTTCACGCTACTGGCGGGCGGGAACGCCCTGCCGAACGGTGCGACCCTCACGACGCTCGATCCGAACGACTTCCCGAACGGGTTCCATCGGCTGCGCCTGTCCGCGCAGGACCGGGCAGGCCGCCGCGCGACCGTCGAGCGCGACATCGAGATCAACAGCGACGACAAGTCGTCCTTCACGCTGACCGCGATCGATCTCACGCTCGACCTCGGCGCCGCGCAGATGGCGATCCGTCGCACCTACGACACGTTCGACCGCAATCACCCGCGGAAGTTCGGATACGGCTGGCGCTTCGATGGCCGCGACACCGACGTCGCGACGAACGCGCGCACCACCGGCCGCGAGCACCTGGGCATCTACGCCGGTCTCCGCGAAGGCGATCGCGTCTACCTGAACCTTCCCGATGGTCGGCGCGCCGGCTTCACGTTCGCCCCGCGACGCATCGACCTGCCGGCGCTGACCTACTACGAGCCCGAGTGGATCGCGGACGTCTCTGGCGATTTCGTGCTCTCATCGATCGACGCACTGCTGGTGAAGTCCGGCGGCGTGTTCCACGAGCTTGACACCGGGCTTGCGTATCACCCGGCCAGCCCGTTCCTCGACGGCGACGCCGATTACCGCCTGACCGCTCCCGACGGCACCGTCTACCTGGTCGATTCGCATCGGGGCGTCACCGGCCTGGTAACACCGACCGGCGTCGAGGTCTTCTTCAGCGATTCCGGGATTACCTCCCACGCCGACGGCGCGATTCAACTGTTCACCGATTCGACGGGCATGGTCACTGCGGCCCGAAGCACCACCGGCGACGAAGTGCACAACCGGTACCACGACGGCAACCTGGTCGGCGTCATCGCGACGGCGACCGGGCGAACCGAACGCTACGGCTACGACCAGGACGATCCGCACCTGCTCGCGCTCGCCTCCGACGGTGCCGGCGCGGCCGAGCAGGTGATCCCCGGCAGCGTGCCGGCCACGCGGACCATTCACGGCGATCTCGGCGACGTCACGAACTTCGCGGGCCGCGACTGGTCGAGCCTGATGCTGCCGGGTGATTCGAACCGGTTCAGCCTTGCCGTCGAACCGGAAGAGATCGCGGCGGTCGAGGCGCTGCTGCTGAGGGTCACCGTCGATGCGCAGGCTTCCGGCCTGACCGCCGTGGCCATGACGGTGGATGGGGACACCCCGGTGACGAGCATCGAGCGCGGGGGTCGAACGGTCGCGGTCTTCGCGGTTTCCGATCCGGGCCTGCACGTCCTCGAGGTTGCCGGACAGCCGGGCGCGACGGGCAGCAACTACCAGTTGCGTGTTGACGTCGCAGGCGATGTCAACGGCGACGGCGCCGTGGACGGTGTCGACAGCCAGGCCCAGAACGCGGCATTCGAGGCCGTGGACGGTCAGGCCGCATACGTGTTCGAAGCCGACGTGGACGGCAATGGCGTCGTCGACACGCAGGACCGACTCGCACTGGTCGCAAACTTCGGATTCGTCCCAATGCCGTTCGTAGCACCGTCGCTGCCTGCGGCGCCGGGGGTCGCGCCGCCGCCGACTTCCGCGCCGGCCCCGGCATCGCCTCCCGCGACAGCTTCGTCCGAGGCACAGGACGGCACTCAATCCCTCGTCGCCGAGGGAATCCCCAATGCGACGCTGCAGAACGGCGGCTTCGGCATCTCCGGCGACGCGTCATGGAACCAGACCGGCAACGTCATCATCGAAGGCGGCGCCGCCCGCCTTGCGGAGGACGCGCTGCGGCAGGCAAGGATGACGCAGAGCTTCCTCCTGTCCGACTGGGCCGACGCACTGCGGATCGTCATCGCCGACGCGGTTCTCACCGCCGCCCTGCCCGGCGTCGAACCCGATGCGTTCGAGATCGCGCTGTTCGACGCCAACGCGCTCACGCCCGTCGTCGGGACGGTGTCGGCGTTCGGTGATACCGACGCCCTGCTGAACCTGCAGGCGTCCGGCGACCTGCATACCGGCCCGGACGTGACCGTCGCTGACGACAACGGCGCCCTGATCGTCACCGTTGATCTCTCGAACGTGGCGCCGGGCTCCGCGCTCACGCTCTTCTTCGACCTGCTCGGCTTCGGGGCCGTCGACGCGTCGATCGTGATCGACGGCGTGACCCTGCTGGGCGGCCAGGCTCCGACCGCGGTCGACGACGAGGTCGAGACGAACGAGGACGAAACGCTCGAGATCGACGTGCTGGACAACGACCTGGACGCCGACGGCAATCTCGATCCTGCCGGCCTGGAGATCGTCGCTCTGCCCGTCCATGGCGCCGTCTCCGTGGATCCGGTGACCGGGTTGATCACCTATGCGCCGGAATCCGATTTCGCCGGCGCGGACGGATTCACCTACATCGCGACCGACCTTGGCGGTGAGCAATCCCTCGAAGCGCTGGTCGAGATCAACGTCCTCGCGGTGGCCGACGTGCCGTCGCTCGTCGTCGCGGCGGCACGCGGCCCGCAAGACACCGAGATCCCCCTGCCTGTCGACGCGCTGCCGAATGACCGTGACGGCTCCGAATCGCTCGCGATCTTCATCTCGTCGGTTCCTGACGGCGGCGTGCTATCCGCGGGAACGATCGTCGCGCCCGGCAGGTGGGCGCTGTCTCCGACCGATCTTTCAGGGTTGCGATTCCTGCCACCCGCAGGCGAGTTCGGCGAGTTTGCGTTCGACGTCGTCGTCGACGCAGTCGAGGCCGGCAACGGCGACACGGCAAGCACCACGGCCGAGTTGACGGTCGACGTCGATCTCGTCGCCACCGATCCGCTGGCGGTGACGGCCTACGAGATCAACGGCGGCGACGCGCAGCGCTCGCTCATCCAAACGTTGAAGGTCACGTTCAACAAGGCGATCTGGTCGGCCGATCTTTCGCGCGCCGTCCGCATCGTCGGCAACGACGGCAGAACGTTCACCGTCGGCCCGGAGCACGTCGCCTACGACCCTGTCGCCCTGACGCTGACGATCTTCGCCGACGGGCTCGACCTGGCCGACGACCACTTCGCGCTGCTGCTGAGCACGGACGGCATCCGCAACGCGGCGTCGCGGCAACTGCCGCTGACGGACGCCGACCTGCTGCCCGGCGACGGATTCCACGGCTTCCACTTCCATCGCCTGCTCGCTGATTTCGAGGGCAGCGACGTCGTCGACCGCCAGGACTTCGATCGATTCACCGGTCATTATCGCACGCAGCCGGGCGATTCCGGCTTCGACCTCGTCTTCGATCTCGACGGCAACGGCGTCGTCGATCGCTTCGACTACGCGATCTGGCGGCGGCGACAGTCGCTCACGTCGGACCGTTACGACCCGACGCTGCTGGCGGCGCTGCAGAACGACACCGGCCGCGACGCCGATGACGGCATCACGCTCGACCCGACCGTGTTCGGCGGGATCACCGATCCGAGCGCGATCGCGCGATTCGAAGCGACGCTCGACGGCGGCCCGACCGTCGAAGCCTCGGCGGAGCTCGACAACGGCATCTTCCTCTTCGACCTCGCGACGTTCGAGTCGGTCTTCGGCACCGTGCTCGAAGATGGACCGCATACCGTCACGCTCGTCGCCGAAGACATGCACGGCAATCGCAGCGACCCGTTCGTCGTGTCCTTCGAGCTTGACCGGGTGGCTCCGCCGACGCCCGTGCAGCCCGACCTCAACGCCGACTCCGACAGCGGCGCGCTGAACGACGACGACATCACGAACGATCAGCAGCCCGTCTTCACCGCGTCCGCCGAGGATGGCGCCCTGGTCGTCCTGCTCCTCGACGACCAGGCGGTGGCCGAAGCCACGGCGGCGAGCGACGTGGATCTCGCCGTCTCCGGTCTCGCGCTCACCTCCGGCGCGCGCGCGTTCCACGTCACCGCCGAAGACGCCGCGGGCAACGTAAGCGATCCTTCCGAACCGCTGCCGATCGTCGTGGACCTCGCACCGCCGTCCGCCCCGTCACTGAGCCTTGACGCCACCACGGATTCGGCGCCGACCGGCGACGGGCGCACGACGTTCGACCGCGTCACGCTGCAAGGCTTCACCGACGCGAACATCGACGTCACGCTCGTCGAAACCGGCCAGGCGACGCGATCTGACGGCTCCGGCGCGTTCTCGTTCACCGACGTGGTCGTGGCCCTCGGCGACAACACCTTCAATGTGTCGGCCATCGACGTCGCCGGCAACGTCTCCACCGCGACGCTCGTGATTCGCGGCATCGGCCCCGAGATCGATCCACCCATCGTTTCGATCGCACTGGTGACCGACACCGGGCGCAGCGACGTGGACGGCGTGACTCGCGACCCGACGCTGACCGGAACCGTCACCGACGTCAGCGCCATCTCGCTCGTGCGTGCGATCCTCGACGGCGGCCCGCCGATGGACGTCACGGCATCACTCACAGGTTCCCAGCTCCTGCTCGACGGCGCGTCGCTCGACGCCCTCGCGGGCGGAGCGCTCGCCGACGGTCTGCACGTCGTCGAGGTCCAGGCGATCGACGAGTTCCTCAACGAGGGCGACCTCTTCGACGTCACGTTCACGCTTGACCGCATCGCGCCCACGCCCCCGCTCGTCGCGCTCGACCCGGACAGCGACACCGGCGTCAGCAACAGCGACGACCTGACCTCCATGGCCACACCGGTTGTCCTCCTCGAGGCCGAATCGGACAGCATCGTCCATCTCTTCGCGGACGGCACTGCGGCTGGAGATGCCGCACTGCCTGGTTCACGGGGCGAAGTGCCGATCGGCCCGCTCAACGATGGCGCCCACGACATCACGGCCACGGCCGAGGACGTCGCGGGCAACGCAAGCGGGACGTCCGCCGATCTGGACCTCGTCGTCGACACCGTGGCGCCGGCGCCACCGACTTTCGATCTCGATGCTGCCTCCGACACGATCCCCGTCGGTGACCAGGCAACGTCCCTCGAGTCGGTCATCCTTGTTGGCGCGACCGACCCGCTCGCCGTCGTCGACCTGACGCGCGGCGACGATCTCATGCCGTTCGCCACGCGCGACGCCGAAGCGGACGGCACCTTCAGCTTCGCCGTGTCACTTGCGGAAGGCGACAACCTGCTGCAGGCGGCGGCGATGGACGCGGCGGGCAACCGCTCCGTATTCGACCGGATCATCACCAGTTCGGCGCCCGATACGACTGCACCGGTCATCGACGCGCGCCTCGACCATGACACCGGCCCCGGCGCAGACGACGGCATCACCTCGAGCGCCGCCATCGCCGGCACCGTCGTGGACGCGAGTCCGATCACGCTTCTGCGCGTCGGCGTCGACGGCGCTCCGCTGTTCGACGTCCTTGATCGACTGGCCGACGGAATGTTCCTGCTCGACGCATCGACGCTCGCTGCCGCCCACGGCGGACCGCTGGTGGACGGCCCGCACACCGTGCTGCTCCAGGCTCGGGACGAGGCGGGCAACGTGTCCGCCGTCATCAGCGTCGACCTCGTGCTCGACACGGCGCGACCTGACGCCCCGCCGGCGCCCGATCTCGACGACGCCGACGACAGCGGCGCGAGCGACACCGACAACGTGACGTCCAACACCGACGTGACGATTATCGTTCGCTCGCCGGCGCATGCCGTTCGGTTGTTCGTGGACGGGTCGGACGGTGGCATCCGGATCCCGTCGAGCGAGATCGCGACGTTCGAATCCGGCTCGCTGGCGGACGGCCTGCACACGTTCGTCGCTGTCGCCGAGGACGCGGCGGGCAACGCAAGCCTCTTCTCGACGACACTGGTAATCCGCGTCGACACCGCGGCCCCGACCGATCCGACGCTCGAACTGGTCCGTGACCTCGCCGCGTCGGACGGCGACGCCGGCGTGACGACCGCGTCCACCGTCGATCTCGCGGGTCTCATCGACCCGAACGTCACCCTCGCCCTCGACGGCACGGAGCGCACGACGTCGAGCGATACAGACGGCGCGTTCACGCTGAACGACGTCGAGATCGCGCTCGGCGGCAACACGCTTTCGGTGACGGCCACCGACGCCGCAGGCAACCGAAGCTCGGCATCGATCTTCGTCGAACGGCGCGACGTGCTGCCGCCCTTGCTCGTCCGCAACCTGGCGAACGACACCGGAAGAAGCGATCTGGACACGGTGACCTCCGATCCGACGATCACCGGGGCCATCCTCGACGACAGCGACATCGCCTCATTCCTGGTCGGCATCGACGGTGATCCAAGCTTCGACGTCACCGCGGCGATCGATCCGGCGACCAGGACGTTCCGCATCGAGCCGGCCGATCTCGACGCCGCTGCGGGCGGCACGCTCGACGACGGCTTTCATATCGTGCGTCTGCAGGCCGTCGACGCGGCCGGCCATGCGTCGGTCGTGTACGAGGTGGAACTCATCCTGGATCGCACCGCCCCGCTCGGCGTCGCTGTGCCGGATCTTCCCGCCGAGCTCGACACCGGCGTCGACGACGACAACGTCACCGCCCGCAACGACCTGAGCATTCTCGTCAGCGCGGAGTTCGACAGTGACGTCGTGCTTCTGCTCGACGACGCGACGATGGCCGAACGACGAGTCGACGTCGATCGCGATCAGATCTTCGTGCTTCCGCCGCTCGCCGACGGCCTGCACACGCTGCGCTACGGCGTCGGGGACCTCGCCGGCAATCGCCTGGATTCGCCGACGCTCCAGATCGAGATCGACACGGCGCCACCCATCGCTCCTGACGCCGGACTGGACGCCGCTTCCAACACCGGCGACCCGACGGACCTGGTCACGAGCCTGGCCCAGGTCACGCTTGTCGGCACCACCGATCCGGGCGTGGACGTCGAGGTCGTCGACACGGGCGACTCGGCGGTCTCCGATCCGACCGGCAGGTTCGAGGTGACGAGCATCGCGCTGGCACTCGGGATCAACACGCTCACCGTTCGCGCGACCGACACCGCCGGCAACGCGAGCATCTCGACCGTCCAGCTCGTGCGCGAGCCGCTTGTGCCGCCGGCAGTGTCGATCGCGCTCGTCAACGACACTGCGCAGGGCGGCGGCACCGACGACGACCGCATCACGCGCGATCCGACGATCACGATCACCGCCACGAGCGACCAGGGCATCAGCGCGCTGCGTGTCGGCCTTGACCTGATGGCCGCGCCGGACCTTGTCGAGGTCGCGAGCGAGCTGACCGGCGGCACCGTCACGTTCGACCAGACCCGTCTCGAGCAGATTCTCGGCGCCCCGCTTCAGGACGGCCCGCACCAGGTGCTCGTCGAGGCGACCGATGGCGAGGGCACGGCCACCGCCCTCCAGCGGTTCTCGTTCTTCCTCGACTCGACACCACCGACGCAGCTCACGACGACCGTGAGGGAGAACGTCGCCGACGCCACGTTCACGTACGAGTACGTCCTGGAGAACCCCGCGACCAACCTCGACGACGGCAACGAAGATCGCTTCTTCGATTTCTCCGTCGAGGTGCCCGCGAGCGCGGTGATCGGCGACGTCGTCACGCCGGCGAACTGGTCGGCCGTTTACACCGCGGGTGACGTCGCCTTGCGGTGGACGGTGGACGCACTGACCGACGCCATGCTGCCGGGCGAAGCGCTCACCTTCGGATTCACGGCCGACCTCGGACCCGGTCCGGCGAACTTCTACGTGATGATGCGCAACGAAGCACCGGGGATCGAGGCGCTCGCGATGGCCATCGGGCCGACCGACGGCCCGGTCGGGACCGCGCCGCCGATCACGCCGCCGAGCGCGACGGATCCGCCGGCCATCCCCGAACCCGTCGAGGCGGCCGATCCTGCGGCCGATCCTGCGACTCCTGACGCTCCGGACGCGCCGACACCGGACGCCCCGATGGAACCGGAGCCCGTACAGCCGATCGAGACGCCTCTGGCACCACCGTCGCTGCCGCCGGCCGAGCCCTTCGTGCAACCGTTCTCGGCCACGGGCGCCGGGGTCCCTGACGAGAACGCGCTCTATCGATTCGAGCTCGTCGCGTCCGGATTCGACAACCTCGGCCAGGGCCCGTCGATCAACAACGACGGCACGGTCGCGTTCACGGGCCGGCTCGCGGATTCCGAGAACCTCTACACGGCCAGCGGTGGCGATATCCACCGCCTGATGCATCCGATCCTCCAGCTTCCCACGTCGGCCGAGAGCCAGTTCGGCATTCCGGGAGTGCGCGAACCCGGCACGCAGTTCTTCCATGACAACGTTCAGATCAACGATGCCAACCAGGTCGTCGCCCACCGCCGAATGGACGCCCTCATGTGGTTCGGAGCGTTCCCGCAGGGGTTCCCGATCGGCATCTTCGACGTCGCGCCGTTCAGCTACATGGAGTTGTGGGACGGCAACGTCGAGGACAGCATCCCGGCCTTCCCAGGCAAGCCGATCGCCCAGGGCGACAACAACCTGACCGCGGCCACGATCCGGCTGGGACAGCCCGCGCTCCACGACGCCTACCTGCCGGCGCTCGCGCCGCCGGGAGCCATCGGCTTCGCGATCCTGGCCCTCCGGGTGACCTTCTCGCTGCTGCCTTCGATGTCGTTCATCAACCCGGTATGGGGTCAGTACTGGCCCTCGCCCTTCTTCCTGCACGGCGACTTCAAGATCGTGTATCCGAACCCGACGCTGAACAACGTCGGCGACGTGGCGTTCACCGCGCTGACGAGCAACCTTCACGACAGCCGCCAGGTGCTCGTGACGGCCACGCACGAGACCGGCTACACCGACATGCGTCGCGGCGGATTCTTCCACGATCAGACCGTCACGGTCGCGACGGGCACCCCCCTGCTCGGCATCGGCACGCCCGACGATCGCACCGAACCGCTGATGGCCGATTCGGGTGATTCGGTCGTGACGTACAACGACTCGATCTTCGTCGTCCCCTGGGCGCTGGACTTCCCACAGGAGATCGGCGGCGAGGGTGCCGGCTTCGCCCAGGTCGGCCACCGGCCCGGCATCAGCGACGACGGGCGCGTGATCGCGTTCGCCGCCGAACACTTCACCGACGGTCCGGGCATCTACGTCGCAATCAACCACGAAGGCGACTGGAGGCAGGCGACGCGGCTCGCGGGAATCAGCGGAGACGGTCTTCTGGATCTCAACGAGCAGTTCGACGACCTGGGCATCGACGTCGGCGCGTTCCTCGACTTCGACGTGAGCAACCCGCTGCATCGCGTCGGCGTCGATCGCTTCGGAAGCGACCAGGATCGCCAGTACGGCGTCACGTTCCTGGCGACCGACACCGAGAGCCGGGCCGGTCTGCACACGGTCGTGTTCAGCATCGACGACGACGGCATCGTGAACTTCGGCACCCACCGTCCCGTGCTGCGTCTCGGCGACAACGTGCCGGGCGTCGGCGCCGTCAACGAGATCGCACTGTACGACCCGGTGAACAGCTCCGGCCAGATCGTGTTCTGGGCGCGGGGCGACGACGACGCCTCCGGCGCCAAGATCGTCAAGGCGACGCCCAACGGGGGCGACGTGGCCCTGATCAACTTCGGCACGCCCGAGGAGACCGAGCTCGAGCACGTGGAGTTGGAGTACGAGATCGACCTGCCCGCGGACGACGGCGTGGCCGAGCTGGACCAGCCGCTCGAGGTCGCGTTCTATCCCTCCGAGGACGGCATGGAGTTCGACGAGGACGACCGCCTCGGCGAGCTGTTCATCTCACCGGAGACGATCGGCGCGGGGACCGGCCTCGTGCGCTTCGTGGACGACGCGCCGTCGGAGACGGCGCTCCAGATCGGCAATCACCGCCTCCTGATCGACCCGGACGAGACAGGTTTCCTGCGCGAGGCCCTCGAGGAACGCACGTTCAACTTCATCATCGCCGTGCTCGATCCCGACGACGAGATCGACGAGGTGCGGGACATCCCCGCCAACAACCAGGACACCTTCAAGGGGTTCTACCAGGCGCTGACCTCGGCGGGCGAGAGCGGAGACGGATTGCAGGACGACGCGTCCGCGCAGGACCTCAGCCGCATCGGCGTCGTCCGCGTCGGCCCCGGCACCGAGGACATGGTGAGTGTCGATGCCGACGACTCCGTGACCGTCGAGCCGGTGCTCGACGACATGCTGCCTCCGGGCACCGAGCAGAGGACGTTCGACAGCCCGACCGCGATGCTCATCGTCACGGCGGATGAAGATGACAAGGTCGAGACGACCCTTCCGAGCGCGGTGACCACGGCGCTGATCGTGATGGCAGGCGACGGCGAGGACAAGGTCTACGCCGGTGCGGGCAATGATTACCTGCATGCGGGGGACGACAGGGAAGCGGAGGAGAAGGATTTCAACCTGCTCGTCGGATACGACGGCGAGGACGAGCTCATCGGCAGCCTCGAGCAGTTCGACGTCCTGTTGGGCGACGGTTTCACGGAAGAGCCGTCGGTGCTCGAAGTGTTTGCCACGAAGTGGACGGAGCTGACCATCAGCCTCGCATTGGGGCTGACGCCGAGCGGCAGCGACGCCGACACGATCAACGGTCGCGAAGGCACCGACTTCATCTACGGTGGCGGTGGCGATGACGACCTCAAGGGCGGCGACGGATTCGACGTGATCTTCGGCGGCGAGGGCATGGACAAGATCGACGGCGAGGACGGCGCGCTCAGCCTGCTCGTGGGCGAGGACCTCGGGTTCCTCGCGGACCAGGACGCTCAGATCAACGACTTCCTGAAGGAGGAGCTGACCGAAACGGCCACCGATCTGTTCCCGCTGCTGGAGGACGCGCTGGCCCTCTACGCGTTCATCACGGAGACGCTCGGGATGTTCGGCTCCGAGGATGCGCCGCCCGAGGACGGCGACATGATCATGGGCAGCGCGACCCTGGACTTCATGATCGGAAGCGAAGGCTCCGACACGATCACGAACATGAAGGACTGGGCCGTCGTCTTCGGCAACGAAGGGATTGACACGATCGACGGTTCGACGGCGCGCAGCATGGTGGCCGTCGGCGGCGCGGACGACGACGTCATCACGGGCAGCAACAGTCCGGACCTGCTGATCGGGGAAGACGGCGCTGACACGATCATGGGCAACGGGGGCCTGATCGACGTCCTGCTCGGCGACGGGTTCGAGGTCACGGGACTGCCGGACACGCTTCCGGACTGGGCCGGGATCTTCTACAAGATCATCGATGCCGAGGCCGTGAACATCGAGGCCGGCCTGACGCCCACCGGCATGGGCGAGGACACGATCATGGGCGGCCCGGGTATCGACATCGTGATCGGCGGCGACGGCAACGACGAGATCGACGTCGGCACCGGCGCAGGCAGCCTGGTCTTCGGCGACTCGTTCGAGGTCAATCCGGTCGAGGTGTTCTCCCTGGACATCAAGAGCTTCCTGAGCGGCGAGGGCGACGGCAACGGAGCCGACACCGACGAGGGTCGAAAGAACAAGGCCGGCACGCTCTGGAAGATCCTGATTGGACAGATCTTCGAGATCTTCTCGTTCGATGGGGAAGGCGCCGACACGATCACCGGTGGCGGCGGCTTCGACGTGATCTTCGGCGGTGACGGTGACGATCCCATCGATACCGGCGGCGGGCCCGTCGACATCGTGTTCGCCCAGGGTGGAGACGACACCGTCGACGGCACCCAGACCTTCGTGAACTTCCAGCTCGGCGGGGAAGGATCCGACGAGCTGAAGGCCGCCGAGAGCGGACTGACGACGGCAAGCATGCTGATCGGAGACACATTCAGCCTCGCCGTCCCCGCGCCGGGCCCGTTCTTCGACTCCAACCTGGACGACATCAGCAATCTCAGCCTGGAGTTCGGCGTCGGCTTCGACCTCGTCGACCCGGCGGGCGACGGCACGGACACGCTGATCGCACCGGCCGGCTTCAACTTCCTCATGGGCGGAGACGGTGATGACGACATCGATGCGGGCGGCGTGCTGAACGTCGTGCTCGGCGACTCGATCACGCTATCCGGCAAGATCGGGCTCAGCATCGAAGGCGATCTCAGCCCGCTCAACCTGCTTCGAGCCATCGACATCGACACCGGCAGCTTTGACCTGTCGCAACTCTTCACGATCACGCCCGAGCTGACCGTGCCCGGCCTCGCAGGCTCCGGCGTCGACGACATCGTCATCAACCGCGCGTTCGGCGGCATTCAGCTCAACCTGATCGCGGGCGGTGGTGACGGTGATGTGATCATGGGCGGCGAGGACGGGTTGAATTTCATTCTCGGCAATGACGGCGACGACGAGATCGAAGGCCGAGGGGCGTTCAACTTCATCATGGGCGGCACCGGCACCGACATGATCGTCGGCGGCGGGATCGGCAACTTCATCACGGGCGACACCTACGGCCTGCCCGTGCTCAACGCCGAACAGCTTTCCGATTTCGTGATCACGGCCGGGCCCGGCGGACTGATCCCGTTCGGCGAAGGCGCGGACGTCATCACCGGCGGCGGATCACTCGCCAACATCATTCTCGGCGGTGATGGCGGCGACACGATCGACGCCGGAGGAGGCAGGTTCAACGTCCTCGTCGGCGACGCGATCAGCCTCGGCGCCGGCGCCTCACTCGATCTGAAGCAGCTTGTCTGGGGCGACGAGGAAGGCAACCGCGACGAAGCCTTCCGTTTCTTCGTTCCGCTCACCCTCGACGGAGCCGGCGACGACGTGATCACGGGCTCCGACGAGAACAGCGGCTTCGAGCTGATTCTCGGCGGCGACGGCGGCGACACGGTCTACTCCGGCGACGGACCGCTCGATATCGTGTTCGGCGGCGAAGGCACCGACATGCTTTTCGCAGGCATGGAGGAAGGCGGCGCGAACGTCGGCCCCAGCGGCGTCAACGTCATGTTCGGCGGCGCCGGCGACGACGAACTGTTCGGCGGTGACGAGGGCGACGTCCTGTTCGGCGACTCCCTGTCGCTGCAGCTCAACCAGTCGTTCTTCGAGGACCTCGCCGGCGGCATCGTGACGCTGCCCGCCAGCCTCGGCACGAGCGACGGCGGCGCGGACATCCTGACGGCCGGCGCAGGTCACGACATTCTCGTCGGCGGCGGCGGTGGCGACGTCATCAGCACGGGCGGCGGCTCGAACCTCGTGTTCGGCGATGGTTTCTTTCTTGACTCGGCGCCGATCCCGTTCAGCCTGAGCTTCCTACCGACCCTGGCGGCGGCCCCGGACCATGCCCGCAACCTGGCCGGAATCTGGACACGGCAGGACAGCGGACCGGACCAGGTGTTCGGCGGCAGCGGCACCGACTTCGTGCTCGGTGGGGCCGACAACGACGAGATCTTCGGCATGGGCGGTGTCGACGCCCTCTTCGGCAACGACGATGAAGACCTGCTCGACGGCGGCGCGCTCACGGACTATCTCGAGGGCGGCCAGCACACCGACTGCCTGATCGGCGGCGCAGCGCAGGACTACCTGTTCGGTGACGACCTGCTCCTCGCGGCCGCGGATCGGGACGAGGCGGGCGACGGGTTCGTGTTCGACCTGCCCGACCTCGCGAGCGGATCGCCTGAGGTGGCCGCCAACCTCGGGCTGACCGATTTCGATCGCGACCCGGATTACATCGGATGCAACGCCCTCACCGTGCCCCAGGGTGGCGCCGACGAAGGTGACACGCTCACGCTGACCGGTGAATTCGCCGCCGATTTCCCGCAGCAGATCGACGAGGTCGAGATCGACTGGGGCGACGGGACGGAGACGACGCTCACCACCGTCACCGGCAGCACGTTCTCTGCCGATCACCTGTACGCCGACGATCCGGACGGCGCGACGCCGCAATACACCGTCGAGGTGACCGATCCCGACACCGGACTGCCGATTGCCACCACGCCCATCGTGATACGCAACGTCGATCCGCAGATTACTTCGCAGCAGGCAAGCGACCCCAGCATCCGGGAACAGGACACGGTGACCGTCTCTGGCACGTTCACCGACCCGGGCACGGAAGACACGTTCACCATGGTGATCGACTGGGCCGACGGCACCGTGACCACCGGTCAGCTCGGCGCCGGTTCGACCACCTTCTCCACCACGCATACCTATGTTGATGACGACCCGACCGGCACACCTTCCGACCTGATGGGCATCAGCGTGACGATTTCCGACGACGACGGTGGTTCCGACAGCGGGCTGGACGTCGTGACGGTCAGCAACGAAGCCCCGGCGATCGCGGCCCTCGCCGTCGACGACATCGACGAGGGCGGCACCGCGATGCTCACGTGGATCCACGGCGACATCGGGACGAACGACACGCACTCGGCGACCGTGGACTGGGGTGACGGGACGGTGACGCCGGCGATCGTTCAAGCCGATGCCGACGGCAACGTCAGCGTGTCACACCAGTACACGGACGATCCGGCCAGCGGCGCGGACGAATACTCGATCCTGCTCACCGTGATCGACGACGACGGCGGCATCGCAACGTCATCCACGGTCATCGGGGTCGCAAACGCGGACCCGGCGCTGACAGGGCTGAGCGCGACGGATCCGAACGAGGGCGGCGCGACGCTGCTTAGCGGGTCGATCAGCGACGCCGGCGTCGACGACACCTTCACGCTCATCGTCGATTGGGGCGACGGCAGCAGTGACACTTTCACCTATCCCGCCGGCACGACCTCGTTCTCCGAGTCGCACCAGTACGACGATGACAACCCGACCGGCACCGACGGTGATCCTTACGACATCACGGTGACCCTGTCCGACGACGATGGCGGCACGGACGTCGGCGACGTGACGATCACTGTGTTCAACCTGCCGCCCATCATCTTCGGCGTGGCCGACGCCTTCACGGTCGACGAAGGGACCGAGCTGACCCTGACGGGCACGATCTCCGACTTCACGGCTTCGGACACCGTCTCGGTGATTGTCCGCTGGAACGCCACGACCGAAGAGATCGTGCCGTTCAGCGGCTCGTCGGGGCTGTTCTCACTTTCGCACACTTTCGCTGACAATCCAGCGGGGACGACCAGCGGCATCTTCGAGGTCGAGCTGATCGCGCTCGACGACGACGGCGGTCAGACGCAGCAGGTGATCGACGTGACCGTACTCAACGTGGCGCCGCAAATCACCGATCTTGCGGCCACGACCGTTACCGAGGGCGGGCTCACGACGCTGACGGGGAAGATCGTGGACGCCGGCACCGGCGACGGCTTCACGATCGACGTCGACTGGGGGGACGGCGCGACGACGACGCACGCCTTGGGGGTCGGCGAGACGGACATCAGCCTGACCCACCCGTACGAAGACGACGACCCGACGGGAACGCCGTCCGACTTCGCGCAAATCGTCGTCACCGTCACCGATGACGACGGGGAGTCAGATCTCGACGTCACCCTGGCAACGATCCAAAACAGCGACCCTCGGATCACGTCCGTTGACGTCACGCTCGCCGCCGGCGGTCGCTTCGCAACGCTGACGGGCAGCTTCGAGGACGACGGCGCAGCCGATACGCATTCGATCCTGGTGATCTGGGGCGATGGCTCGATGTCACGGGCACGGTCGACCAGGGTGAGATGACCTTCACGGCGACGCACGACTACCCCGACGACAACCCGTACACCATCGAGGTGCAGCTCGTCGACGACGACACGGGAAGTGACGCGACGCTGACGTCGAATTCCTGATCGCTGATTCGCGATTCCTGGTTTCCTCGACATCGCAAATCAACATCTAAAATCATGCTATGTGCGGCATCGCCGGAATATTCGCGAGCCGGGTCGATCCGGATGAGCACGAGCTCGTCCTCGACCGGATGGGGGACGCGATGCGGCATCGTGGTCCCGATGCGCGCGGGACGTTCGTCGACCGCGATCTGCGGGCCGGTCTCGTCAGCCGGCGCCTGAGCATCGTCGACCTGGCTGGAGGCAACCAGCCGATCTCGAACGAGGACGGCACGGTGCACGTCGTCTTCAACGGCGAGATCTACAACCATCTCGACCTGCGACGCGACCTCGAGGCGCGCGGCCACGTCTTCCGGACGCGCTGCGACACGGAAGCGATCGTTCATCTCTACGAGGAGCACGGCGCGGGCGGCCTCGAACGCCTCCACGGAATGTTCGCGGCGGCCATCCTGGACGTGCCTGCGCGGCGGCTGCTGCTCGCCCGCGACGGGACGGGAATGAAGCCCCTTTACTGGACCCGCTCGGAGGAGGGTTTCTTCTTCGCATCGGAAGTCCGCGGCCTGCTCGCTTCGGGGCGGGTGAAGGCCGAGCCGGACTTCCAGGCGATCGGAGCGAGCCTGACGGCCGGGTTCATTCCCGCGCCGGCCACCGGGTTCAGGAACATTCACAAGCTCGCGGCCGGCCGCTGGCTTTCCGTCACCGCCGACGGCGTGACCTCGGAGCGATTCTGGCGTCTGCGTTTCGAGGCGGCCCGCCACCGTCCGGCGGACGAGGCGGCGCAGGATCTCGAACGGATCCTGTCCGCGTCCGTGCGCGATCACATCGCGGCGGACGTGCCCGTCGGGGCACTGGTCAGCGGCGGCTGGGACTCATCGCTGGTGGCCGCGTGGGCGTGCCGGGCCGGCCACGAGCTCGAGACATTCTCGATCGTGTTTCCCGATCACCCGGAGGTCGACGAGCAGCCGTATGCGCGCCGTGTCGCGGAGCACCTCGGCACGAAGCACCACGAGATCGCATTCCGGACGGCCGAGCTTCCCACCTTGCTTTCGCGCGTGGTCGCCACGGTCGAGGAGCCCGTCATGCGGGCGCCCGCCATCCTGCAGCACCGCGTCGCGGAGCTCGCCGCGACGCGCGTGAAGTGCGTGCTTTCCGGCGAGGGCGCGGACGAGGTCTTTGGCGGCTACCGCTGGCTGGGCAACCGCTGGTTCGGGGTCGCCGAAACGCTGCGCCCGGTCATCCCGGGCGCCATGGCCCGGATGCTGCGCCCCTTGAGCGCGCATTGGCGCTGGCGCACCCTTTTCGGCGTTGCGGCCGCGCCCGATCGGCCCGGCGTCGACATGGCATGGATCGGACAGCACTATCCGGAACCCGACATTCGTCTCCTCGCTGATCCCGTGCGCGAGGGGCTCGCGACGCGGGCCGCAATCGACCTTGACGCGGCGACGCGTGACTCGTGCGCCGACGCGCTACAGCGCCGGCTGAGCCTCGAGTTCGCGGGCCCCCTTGCCGACGGCATCCTGCTGACCGGCGACAAGGTGAGCATGGCGCACTCGATCGAATTGCGAATGCCGTTTCTCCATCGACCGGTCCTGGACTTCGCATCGGCGCTGCCGTCCGATCTCAAGTTCAAGGACGGCCGGGAGAAGCGCATCCTGGAACACCTGGTCGGCACGCTGCCGCCCGAGATCGCCCGGCGCCGCAAGCAGGGTCTGGGGTACCCGCGGCGCCTTGCCGCCGATCCCGCGATCAGTCGATTCATGCGCGAGATTCTGCTCGACGCGCCGCGCGAGGGCGGACTGTTCGTCCGTGATGGTCTCGAGCGACGCCTGAACGACGGGGCGCTCGAGACCATGTGGCCGATGGTGTTCCTTCAGGCGTGGTGGAACGCGTTCTTCGCATAAGCGTCCCGGTCAAACCGCGATTCGAATGGAGCGTCACCGGTGCTCCGCCGGCCGGGCCCCTAACGCGGGCTTCGCCCGCAAGTCGGAAGGTCGAAAGTCGAAAGTCGAAAGAACCTGACTCCGGCCGGCGCGGTGGGGCATCGACAGTCCCGCT
>NYZC01000163.1 GCA_002686995.1 Phycisphaeraceae bacterium
CGCGCGGCGGCCCCCGCGGCCGAACCTTCGACGTTTAACCTTCGACCTCCGACCTTCGACCTTCGACCTAAAATGCCCCCATGAGCCTGTCGCTCTCCCATGGCAAGCCCGTCGACGTCGGCCGCATCGGCATCACCCAGGAAGCGCTGCCGCCGTACGAGCAGGGCCCGATCGACCTCGGCGCCTGGTTCGGGGCGGGGGCCGAGCGGCCGCTCGAGCTGGAGATCGGCTCGGGCAAGGGCACGTTCCTGGTTCAGGAGGCGGCCGCGGCGCCCGACCGCAACTTCATCGGGATCGAGTACGCCCGTGCGTTCTGGGCCTATGCCGCCGACCGCTGCCGCCGGCGCGGGCTCGACAACGTGCGGCTTGTCTACGTAGAGGCCGGCTACTTCCTGGACTGGTTCGTGCCCGACGGGTGCCTCGAGGTGGTCCATGTCTACTTCCCGGATCCCTGGCCCAAGAAGCGGCACCACAAGCGGCGTCTCATCCAGCCGCCGCTGCTGCGGAACCTCCACCGGCGTCTCACGGCCGACGCGACCATCCGGATCGCCACCGACCACGAGGACTACTTCTCGTGGATCGGCGAGGCCGCGGCCGAGGTCACGGACCTCTACGACCGGCTGCCCTTCGAACGCCCCCCCTCCACGGGCGGCGACGAATGGGTGGGGACGAACTTCGAGCGGAAATACCGCCGCGAGGGCCGGTCGTTTCACGGGATGGTGCTGCGGCGGCGACCGGGGCCTGACAAGTTAATTGATTAACATAATTATGGGTCCCTGGCGGGCCCCGGCCGCCCGTGCAGTCTGGTGAATCTGGGAAGATAGGGAAGTTTGAGCCGGAATTAGCGGATTCGGGCCCCGGCAAGGGCCCCGAGGCGCCGGGTCGGCCTTGACATGAGCGGCCCGGCGTTGTACCTTTAATTCTGCAACGAGAGCCAGGTCATTTTCACCCAGGGAGCAGATTCCAGAATGGCGTCGTGCAGTTTTTCTGCCCGTGCGTTCTCCCCGGACCGTGACCGGTCCTGAGGCGGACGATGCGTCGCCGCGGTTTCTGTGCTCGAGAAGCTGGTGGTCCCTGGGCAAAGCTGAGGTGGGACTGGACTCCCTTCGAGCGACGAAGGAGTTGGAATGCCAGAGCCAATCACGGTCGTCATGGTGGGTGCCGGCGGCGGCAGCGTGCTATTGGAGATCGCGCGCCGGCAGTTTCGCATCTTCAAGGAGATGATCGATCTGCTCGGAGCCGGGGTGTGCCTGCTCGTGTTCGCCCCGGTGATGCTGCTCTGCGCGATCCTGATCAAGGTCTCCGATCCCAGCGGTCCCGTGCTCTACGAGCAGGTGCGCGTCGGGCTGAACGGGCAGCTATTCACGATCTACAAGCTCCGCACGATGTACATGGACGCCGAGAAGCACGGCCGCGCGATCCGGGCCGGCGAGGACGACCCGCGCGTCATCCCGGTCTGCCGGTGGATGCGTCGCGGCCACCTCGACGAGCTTCCGCAGCTGATCAACATCCTCCGGGGCGAGATGAGTCTGGTGGGGCCGCGGCCCGAGCGGCCCGAGCTTTTCGAGGACCTGAGCCGGGCCCTGCCCAAGTTCGAACGTCGATTGGCGGTGAAGCCCGGTCTTACCGGACTCGCCCAGATCTACAATGGTTATGACACCGATATTGACTCGGTCCGCCGCAAGCTCGACTACGATCTGGCGTATATTGACAGGATGAGCCTGGGGCTGGACTGCAAACTGCTGTTCGCAACGCTGTCGAAGTTTCACGACAGCGGTGCCCGATAGCTCACGAGGGAAGTGTGGGCCCTCGGGATCCCTTCAGGATCCGACTGGTTCCGGGTGGGCGGGACAGGACGTGCAGGCCCGACCGGCATTGCACGCACCGGTGCCGCTTAAATTGAGAAGTCAATCCGAGATCGCACTTTAGAACGGTGGCCGGCGAAGCCGACGAACGTGATGATGCGTGATCGCAGGCGCCGTGCCGACAATCGGCCGCGGCGCAGGGTGGAGCCGCCAGAATGACCGTAAACAACCTCGCCAACCGAATCCTGACCCGATGCGCCGCCCTTCTGCTCGCGGGAAGCACGCTGACCGCCGTCGGATGCGCGCCGCATTATACGGACTTCGACGACTTCGTCGTGACGCCGCGGCAGAAGTACAGCCAGAAGCCGTACGTGATCGAGCCACCCGACTCGATCACGATCGTCGCGCCCAACGCGCCGGAAATCCACAACATCACCCAGGGTCTGCGGCCGGACGGCTACATCACGCTGCACCTGCTCGGCGACCAGCTCGCCGCGGGCAAGACGCCGACGATCCTCGCGATGGAGCTGCAGGAAAAGATCTCGTCCTACTACGACGACGTGAAGGTCCAGGTCCGCGTCAGCGGCTTCAACTCGAAGTTCTATTACATGGCCGGCGAGACCCGATTCGGCCCCTCCCCGTTCACGGGTCGGGACACGGTCTTCACCGCCGTGATGCGGTCCGGCCTGCCCCGCTCGTCCTGGCCGCAGAAGGCCGCGGTGATCCGACCCAACGAAGACGGCGAACTGATCCGGCGGATGAGCGTAAATCTGAAGACAATGATCGAAACCGGCGATCTGAGCCGCAACGCGGTGCTGGAAGAGGGCGACATCGTCTTCATTCCGATCAACCCGCTCGCGGCGTTCGGCGTCGCCATTCAGAACCTGCTGGTCCCGGTGCAGCCGGCCATTTCGGCCGTGACGACGCCCGCCCGCGTCCAGACCGCGCTGCCCTGAACCGCATGATGCCCGAATGATGCCGGAATGATGGGAATCCAGGGAACAGGGAAAATGTGGAGAGGTCAACATGGCCTGGAATAAGCCTACCAATCTTCGCGAGTGGCTGGATATCTTCCTGCGCCACAGGAAGAAGTTTCTCTTCGTCAGCATACCGGTGGCGATGGTCGTCATCATCGGCAGCCACTACGTCGAGCGCAAGTACACGGCCTCCGCGATCATGGAGGTCCGCAATCACCTGGCGATCCAGCAGATCGGCGACCAGGTCACCGCCCGGGCGACCAAGCCGATGCGCCGTCTGCTGCACCACGACATCGTCAGCCGCAAGGCGATCGAGCAGGTCATCGACGACCTCGAGCTGCTGCGCGACATGCCGATCTACCACGCCGACGGCGAGCTCACCGCCAAGGGCCAGATGATCAAGAGCGACATGGTGGACAAGATGCGCAAGGGCATCGCCGTCTCCTACATCGCCCGCACGAGCGAGCTCGACCGCGCCCGCATCTCCTACACCGACCTCGACCGCGAGCTGGCGCCCCGCATCGTCAACAAGCTCGTCGACAACTACATCCAGGACGCCAACGCCCTGTTCGACAAGAAGCTGATCAGCACCAAGAGCTTCTTCGAGGCGCAGGTCGCCCGGCACCGCCAGAACCTGCAGACGGAGGAAGCCAAGCTGATGCGCTTCCGCGCGGCGAACCCCGGCCTCGAGCCGGACGACCCGCTGAGCGTCGACGCCAAGCTCGTCACGCTGCAAGCCAAGCTCGACCGCCTGAACTCCGACATCAACGTCCTCACCGAGGAGCGCCGCGCCCTGCAGGGGTGGCTGAAGTCGGCGCCGGAAATGATCATCAGTAAGGAAGAGCGCACGAACCCCGAGTGGGAGGCCACCAGGCAGCGCCTCAATGCGCTGGAGATCGAGTACTACAACTTCCGCAACCGCCCCGGCGGCCCGACCGAGGCCCACCCCGAGTCGCAGAAGTACATCAAGATGATCCGCGACCTGAAGGTGAAGGTGAAGGAACTGCCGCAGCGGATCGTGGCCGACGGCGAGGCCATCGTCAACGAGGCGCGCATCGTGGCGGCCAAGGAGCTCGAGACCATGAGCGGCCGCCTGGCCGGGCACGAGTCACAGCGGGCCGAGGTGAAGCGCCAGTACTCGGTCTACGAGGTGCGCAAGAGCAACTTCGTCGAGCTGCGCAACAAGTACCTCAACATGAAACGGACGATCTCGGAGCACGAGTCGCAGCACGAGTTCTACGCGAACAAGCTCCGGGCCACCCAGATCGCTCTTTCGGCCGCCGTCGGCAACCGCAGCGTCACGCTCACCGTCATCGACCGGCCGCGCGAGCACATCAAGCCCAGCCATCCCACGCTGTCGAAGATTCTGATCATGTCCCTCGTCCTCGGCATCGGCTTCGGCGGCGGGGCGATCGTGCTGTCGGAGATGCTCGACCGGTCGTTCCACAACGTGCAGCACGCCGTGGACGATCTGAAGCTGCCGGTCCTGGGGGCCGTCAACGAGATCATCACCCAGCCTATGATCTTCCGGCGGAAGCTGTTCGCCTGGGGCGTGTACCCGACGATCGGCGCGATGCTGGTGATGGTGCTGGTGGTGAGCATCATCCTCGCCCACCTGAGCCTGGTGGACCCGTCGATGTACGAGGAGATCATGAGGCAGCCCGGACGGATGCTCAGCAGCTTCATCCTCGGGTGACCCGAAGGTGACCCGAAGGTGACCCCAAAGTGACCGGAGGGTGACCGGACCGCTTTTCGAGACGATGTACGAGACTTTCTACAACCTGGCCGGACCGCCGTTCCACAATACGCCGAACTCGCGGTTCTTCTTCGAGACCGAACAGCACAAGGAAGCGCTCGCCAAGCTCGAGTACACGGTGCGCAACCGGCGCGGCTTCGCGCTGATCACCGGCGATATCGGCTCGGGGAAGACGACGCTGAGCCGGACGCTCATCAGCCGGCTCGGCCAGGACGCCAAGACCGCCGTGATCAACAACACGCGCGTGTCGTCGCAGCAGTTGCTCGAGCTCATCGCGTCCGAGTTCGGGATCGAAAACAGCGTCGCCGGCGACAAGGTGAAGCTGCTCACGTCGATCAAGCAGTTCGTCACGCACCAGCACACGATGGACCGCGCCGTCGTCGTCATCATCGACGAGGGGCAGTGCCTGACGATCGACGAGTTCGAGGAGATCCGGCTGCTGACCAACCTCGAGACCGAGGCCCACAAGCTCGTGCAGCTGCTGATCCTGGGCCAGCCGGAGCTGCGCCAGACGCTGCGGCACCCGCGCCTCGCCCCGCTGATCCAGCGGATCGTCATGTACATGCACCTGAAGCCGATGTCCTTCGAGGACATGACCCGGTATATCGCGTTTCGCCTGGTCCGCGCCAGCAAGGGACGACCCAACGTCGACTTCTCGCGCGAGGCCCTGCGGATGATCTACGCCCGATCGGAAGGCGTCCCCCGCGTCGTCAACCTCGTGTGCGACAACGCGCTGCTCGTGGGGTATTCCCGCAATACCCAAATGGTCGACTCGCAGGTCGTCGACGCCGCCATTACCCAGATGCTGCCCAACCTGGACCTCGAATCAACCGATCAATTCGGTGAAGTCGGCGGACCGGCGGCCGACATGCTGGAAGAGGAGTTGGACCATGGGCGACGTCTATGACGCGATGAACCGCGCCGACAAGGAGTCGGAGGGCTCAGGCCATCCTGCGCCCGGCGACGGCGCGTCGAACGAGCCGTCCGGGCTGCCCGTCGAGGAAATGATATCGGACGAGGCGAAGGCGGCCGGCAGCGAGGCCCCGCCCACGCCCCGCGGCGCCGTCACGATGGCCGCCAATCGGCTCGCCGCCGAGACCGCCGCGCTCGAGCAGGTCGAATCGGCCGACCCCGCGCACGACGACATCGACGAACACACGAGCCTCAACGGCTACTCGCCCGTCATCATCACCCACCACGATCGCGGCAGCGTGATCACCGAGCAGTACCGCGCGATCCGCACCCAGATCCTCGCCCGCGGCCGCAACCGGCGCCTCCAGGTCAACGTGCTCACCAGCGCTTCGCCCAACGAGGGCAAGAGCGTCACGACGATCAACCTCGGCGTCACCTTCAGCGAGCTGCGCAACCAGAAGACGCTGCTGATCGAGGGCGACCTGCGTCGGCCGACGTTCGCCAAGCTTTTCCAGCGGAAGTCGTCGCCCGGTCTCGTCCAGCTGCTCAAGGGCGAGCGCGACCGGATGGAAGACGTCATCAACCCGACGGTCTACGACAACCTCCAGCTGATCCCCGCCGGCGGCAGCGACGCGATCAACAGCACCGAGCTGCTTTCGAGCCCGCGCATGACGCAGATGCTCGAGCGGGCCCGCGACCTGTACGACCACATTTTCATCGACACGCCGCCGGTGCTCAGCGTCACCGACGCCAGCATTCTCGGCGCGCTGGGCGATCAGACCATCCTGGTCGTCCGGCTGAACAAGACGCCCAGCGACCTCGTGGAGCGCACGAAGCGCCTGCTGCGGGCCGCGAACTGCGACGTGGCCGGCGTGGTGCTGACCCACCTGGAGCACCCGTCGTCCCGGTACCTCTACAAGTACCGCTACTATCGATCCTACTGATCGCTGATCGCTGATCGCTGACCGCTGACCGGCCGCCGGCCGCCCGCCCGGGCGCGGCGACCGCCCATGTCGAACTCCAGGCGTTCGCGGAAATCCAGGAAGCCCGATATCGAAGCTCAACGAGTGAGTCCGAGCCTGTTATCCCGACGCGTCGCGCGCCAGGGTCCGGAAATGTGCGGCGCCGCGGGACGCGGCGTTCAGTGGCCCGGCCGGCGTGCCGATGTAACTTGCACGCAGGCAACGGAAGGAAGGGGTCGTGGCGCAGGACACTGAGGCACCATCAACGGAAGAGGCGGCGCGCCGGCCCAGGGTGCTCATGCTGGCCCACCGGCTGCCCTACCCGCCCGATCGCGGCGACCGCATCCGCAGCTATCACCTGCTGCGCCAGCTCTGCAGCCACTTCAACCTCGGCATCGCCTGCACGAGCGACGAGCCGGTCTGGCTCCAGCATCACCAGCTTCTGTCCACGATGGCCGAGCGGGTCGCGATCCAGCCGATCACGTCCCGCTGGAGCCAGTTCAAGGGCGTCACCGCGCTGCTGACCGGCCGGGCGATCACCCCGGCCTATCACTACCGGGTCAGCCTGGCCCAGCAGATCCAGCAGTGGCACGAGCAGGCGCCCTTCGACGCGATTCTCACCTTCTGCAGCGGGATGATCGAGTACGCGCGACAGCTGCTCGCCCGCGACACGCAGCGGAAGATCCGGCACGTTTTCGACCTGGTCGACGTCGACAGCCTCAAGTGGCGCCAGTACGCCCGCGACAGCAACCTGCTGCTGCGATGGGTCTACGCCGCCGAGGCGCGGCGCCTGCGCCGCATCGAGTCCGGCGAGACCGACCGCTACGACGCGATCGTCGTGACCACGCCCCGGGAGGTCGAGCGATACCGCGAGCACGTGACCGCGGACGCTCCGATCACCGCGATCGCGAACGGCGTCGATCTGGAGTACTTCCATCCGCAGCCGGACTGCGACGAGAAGACGATCGCGTTCGTGGGCGTGCTCAACTACAAGCCCAACGTCGACGGCATCGCGCGCTTCGCCGAGGAGGTGATGCCGCGCCTGCTCGAGCAGATGCCCGACGCCCAGCTTTCGATCATCGGCCGCCACCCGGTGCCGCGCGTGCTCGATCTCGACGATCTACCCGGCGTCAAGGTGGTGGGCTCCGTCCCCGACGTTCGGCAGTACGTGGCCACGGCCGGCGTGATCATCGCGCCGCTCTACATCGCGCCGGGGCTGCAGAACAAGGTGCTCGAGGCGATGGCAAGCGAACGGCTCGTCGTCTGCTCGCCCGGCGCCGCCAGCGGCATCGACGCGGTCGACGGCGAGCACCTGCTCGTCGCCGACCGCCCCGAGCAGTGGGTGGCGCAGCTCGAGCGGGCGCTCACCGACGGGGCGTGGCGCCGGGACATCGCGGCCGCCGCACGGCGGCGCGTCGAGCAGTGCTATGATTGGCCGAGCGCCCTTCGACCGATGATCCAACTGCTTCAAGGCGACGACGCCGACGCGGCGCCGCGCGCGATGGCATCCTGAGGCGCGGTGACCACGGGTTGAATGACCAGAGCGAATGACACAGGACGGGCCCGGAACGGCCTCCCTCCGCGAGGGGGCGTCGGGGACGGTTCACCCGGCGGCCGCCAGGTCGAAGACCGGCCGCGACGCGGCGGCGCGGCGCAGCTCGTCGAGGGCGTCGGCGACCGGCAGCCAGCGGGCGGGCCGCGCCACGATGCGCTCGAGGCGTCCGGCGCTGCGGGCCAGGCCGTGGTACGTCCTGAACCGGCCGACGCGGGACAGCGGCAGCCGCGGCATGCCGGGATCGAACTCCCAGGGATGGAAGTAGAGAATCGCAGGCCGCCCATGCCGGGCGGCCTGGACGAGGCCGCGCCGCATGAAGATGAGCGGCAGCAGGCGGAACCAGCCCCCGCCGGCGACGGCGAGCGACAGCGGGCCGACGCGCCACACCAGGGGCGGGACCTCCAGGAGGGTCGGCCCGTCGGGACCCCGCCGGACGAGGAACGGCTCGAGCGGCGCCTCCGGCACGCCGTACGCCGGATGGCGCACCGGGAAGATCGACGCGTCGTAGGTGAACCCGGTGTCGGCCAGCACGTCGATGGCCCAGGCCGTCTGCGGCACCACGCTGAACGTCGGCGCGCGGTAGCCCTGCACCGGCCGGCCCGTGAGATCCTCGAGGCGATGCTTGCAGGCGGTCACGTCCGCGCGGAACGAATCGGCGTCCAGGCGGTGCAGCCGGTCGTGGCCGGAACCGTGACACGCGATCTCGTGCCCGGCGTCGGCAATCCGGCCGACCATCGCGGGTCGGCGCTCCGCCACGTGACCGAGCAGGAAGAACGTGCCGCGGCGCCCGTGCCGGTCGAGCAGATCGAGAAGAAGATCGACGTTGCGCTCGACGCGCGACGGCCAGGTGTCCCACGAATCGCGCCCCACCCGCCCGTGCGCCGCCTCGATGTGGAAGTACTCCTCGACGTCGATCGTCAGGCAGCGCAGCGGCCCGCTTTCGGTCAACGCGCAGGTTCCCAAGTGCGTCCAATCGAGAATCGAGAATCAGGAATCAGGAATCGACTCCATAGTCTATCGATCCGATCATCCCATCGGTTTCGGCCGCAGCGGCCGCGCCCAGGAAACCCCGACCATGCCCTGGCGTAGCCTGAAGGAAGTGCTCTCCTACCGCGAGCTGCTGGTGGCCCTGACTTATCGGGACATCCGCGTCAAGTACAAGCAGGCCGTGCTCGGCATCGCCTGGGTCCTGTTCATGCCGATGCTGGCGATCGCGTCGGGCATCATCTTCCGCCTGGCCATGGCGTACTTCAGCGGCCGGCCGCCGGAATGGCGCGACATGCTGGCCGGCATGATCAAGTCGGTGCCGTGGATGATGTTCGCGACCATCGTGTCGAGCGCGTCGAACAGCCTGGTCGGCAACCAGGGCCTGATCACGAAGATCTATTTCCCGCGCGAGGTGATCCCGCTGTCGGCGGTCCTGTCGGTGCTGTTCGACTTCACGATCAGCCTGATCGGGCTCATCGGCCTGCTCACCCTGCTCGCCGTGACGTCCGGACCGGACTTTCCGGTGGTGATGTCCTGGAACCTGCTTTGGCTCGTGCTCCTGATCGGCGTGCTGGTCCTGATGGCGGTCGGGGCGGGACTGTTCCTGTCGAGCGCGAACCTGTTCTTCCGGGACGTCAAGTACATCGTGCAGGTGCTGCTGCAGTTCGGCATCTTCTATTCGCTCGTCTTCTTCACCTACACCGAGCTGGGGACCTGGGGCTGGGTGCTGCTGTTCAATCCGGTGGCCCCGGTGCTCGAATCCATGCGGATGGTCGTGATCGACGGAGCGATCGAGCCGATGATGTGGCCATGGCTGGCCTACAGCAGCTACGTGGCGGTCGTCGGGCTGCTCGTGGCCAGCGTCCTGTTCGAGCGCGGTGAGTACCTCTTCGCCGAGTACGCCTGACGCGGCCGAGCCGCAACGTCGAGGAACCACGGATGAACACGGATGCACACGGATACGCATGGACACGCATGGACACGGATGGACACGGATGAAGACCGATACGCCATCCATGGTCATCCGCGGTCATCCGGATTCTCGTCACCGATGTACACCAGGATGACAGGAATGGACCGTCCGGGAATCTGACCGGTCCGTCACATGAGCGACGTCGCCATCCATATCGATCACGTCTGGAAGAAGTTCCGCAAGGGCGAGCTGCACGATTCGCTCCGCGAGCTTCTGCCGGCGGCGTTCAAGCGGCTGGTCGGCCGCGGCCCCCGGCGGGACGAGCTGGCCGGCCGCGAGTTCTGGGCGCTGAAGGACGTCAGCTTCGACGTCGCGAAGGGCGAGTCGATCGGGATTATCGGCCCGAACGGCGCGGGCAAGAGCACGATGCTGAAGCTGCTCTCGCGCATCCTCAAGCCCAACCGCGGCTCGTTCCGGATCAACGGTCGGGTCTCCGCGCTGATCGAGGTCGGCGCCGGGTTTCACCCCGACCTGACCGGCCGCGAGAACATCTACCTGAGCGGCACGATCCTGGGCATGCGGCGGCGCGAGATCCGCGAGAAGGAGCAGCGGATCATCGAGTTCTCAGGCGTCGAGAGCTTCATCGACACGCCCGTCAAGCGGTACTCCTCGGGCATGACGGCGCGCCTCGGCTTCGCGATCGCCAGCCACATGGACCCGGACGTCCTGCTGGTCGACGAGGTGCTCAGCGTCGGCGACGCGCGGTTCCGGCAGAAGTGCATCGCCCGGATGAAGAGCCTGATCGAGTCCGAGGTCACGGTCGTGTTCATCACCCACCTTCTCGACCAGGTTCGCGCGCTGTGTCCGAACACGGTGGTGCTCGATCGCGGCCAGGTCGTCTTCCACGGGCCGACGACCGACGCCATTGGCAAGTATCTCGAGGTCCTGGCCAGCAACGAGCCGGACCAGATCGATCCGGCGACGCTCGTCTCCGAGATCCGCGCGATCTCGATCCGCGATCGCGATGGCCGCGAGGCGCTGCGCTGGCGCCACGACGATCCGGCGATCGTCGAGTTCGAGCTGGTGAATCACCTGCCGGATTGCGTCACCCACGTGCAGCTCAACATCAGCAGCATTGACGGCGTCTACCTGGGCACCGCGCTGTCGAGTCGCGCCGGCGCTGAAATCCCGAAGTCGGCGGGGACCCATCGCGTGCGGTACACCCTCGACCCGCTGCCCCTTGGCGACGGTGCCTACAACCTCGATTTCCAGGTTTTCGGTTTCGACCACAACGGGCACTTCGGTTGCGTCTGGTCGGCCCCCAACCCCCGGGCCGTCTCGGTGTACGGCGCCGACAACCAGGGTTCCCGGATCACCTGTGACGGCCATTGGCAGATCGTCAAGGACGCCCCCACCGCCTCGACGCCCCGAGCCGTGGGACAACCCTGACGCGCATGACATGAGAATTCTCGTCATTTCGACAATGGGCGACTGCGCGTGGGGCGGCAGCGAAGAACTCTGGTCGGCGGCGGCCCTCGAAGCGGCCGCGAATCGGCACGACGTGGTCGCCTGCATCGGTCGCTGGCCCGATCCGCGGCCCGAGGTGAGCCGGATTCGCGCAGGCGGTGTCCGCGTGGTCGAGCTTCAACCCGGCGGCCCGCGGCGCAGGCGATGGAAACAACGACTCGTCATCCGCCATCCCCGACAGGCGCGCCGGTGGGGACGGTGGTTGTCGTGCTTCCGCGGCGCGCTGGAGCCACGCCCCGACGTCGCCTGCTTCAGTCTCGGCGACACCCACGCGATGGTCCGATGCTACGAGTACCAGTTCCTCGCCGAGATGCTGGACGAATGGGAGATACCCTACTTCGTGATCTGCCATCTCAATCCGCCAGGCGCCGTGAGTGACCGTTGGCGCTCGACGACGCGAGACCTGTTCCGACGTGCCGACCGGGTCGGGTTCGTCAGCATCCGACAGATGCAGGAGGTCGCCGCCGAACTGGAGACCGAGTTGCCCAACGCCCTCGTGCTGCGCAACCCCGTCAACATGACGGCTGGCGACCCGGTCCCGTGGCCGGAGACGGACCGGATTCGAATGGCGTCCGTGGCACGACTCGACGTGGCGCACAAGGGCCAGGATCGACTGCTCCGAGCGCTGGCCGACATGGATCAGGACGGTCCAGCGTGGCAGCTGGAGCTGTACGGGACCGGTCCCGACGAGGCCGCGATCCGCCGACAGATTCGCGACCAGCAGATGGAGCAGCGGGTGCTGCTGCGCGGCCATGTCCGCGACATCCGCGCGGTCTGGGCGCACAACCAGATGCTGGTCATGCCGTCGTTGATGGAGGGGACGCCCCTGTCGATGGTGGAGGCGATGCTCTGCGGCCGGCCCTGCCTGGTGACCGACGTCGGCGGCGTCACCGAATGGATCCGCGACGGCAAGGATGGTTTCGTCGCGCCGAGTCCGGACCCGCAGCACCTCGAGGCGACGCTGCGGCGCGCCTGGTCCCGGTTCAGTGACTGGAATAGGATGGGCGAAGCGGCCTGCGAACGGGCTCTCGCGCTGGCCGACCCCGATCCGGGTCGAACGCTCGTGCAAATGCTGACGCAGTCGGCGGAGCGGCACCCAAATGTCGATTGACTATACCGACGGGCGCGAATCCGAAGCGCACCTGCTCGAAATCATCAAGGCCCAGTCCGACCTCCGATCTTCGACGGCAATCGCGGTCGAGCAATACGACCGCTGGCACGTTCACTACCATCTTTCGCCGGAACGCGGCAATCTCGTTCGACACCTCTCGTTCTCCGGCCTTCATGTGCTCGAGCTCGGAGCCGGGATGGGCGCCGTATCGCGTTATCTCGCCGAGCACGCGGAGACGCTCACCGTCGTCGAGGGTACCCGGGAACGCTTCGACTGCCTGTCGCAGCGGCTTCGCGACCTCGACAACTGGTCGGGACACGTCGCGAACATCGAGGATGCGCAACTGGATCGGAAGTTCGACGTCATCTGCGTGATCGGCGTGCTCGAGTACGCGCAGATGTACATGCGACCGGAAGCGGATTTCGACGGCGACGCCTTCGATTGGATGCTGCACTGCGCCGCGCGGCATCTCGAGCCGGACGGCGTGTTCCTGATCGCGATCGAGAATGCACTGGGCATCAAGTACTGGGCCGGAGCTCCGGAAGATCACACGTGGCGGATGTTCGACTCGGTCGCCGGCTACGACACCGCGCCGGGGCCCAAGACGTTCAGTCGCGGAGCGTTGCGCGCACGCCTGCAACGGGCCGGGCTGGCGCATTGCCGCGAGTATTACCCGTTTCCCGACTACAAGCTGCCCAACTGCGTCGTGACGCCGAAGATGATCGAGCATGACCCGCGACTGGCGGCCGAGCTGGCCACGGGGCGCAGCTACGAGCATCACGAGATTCCGACGCCGCGATACTATCCCCCGAGCCTCGCCATGTTCCAGGTGGCCGACGCCGGGCTCCTGGCCGAGTTCGCCAATTCATTCCTGTTCGCGGCCGCCCGATCGGGGCGCGCCGGGGCGCTCGAACGTCTCTGCCGGCGCGAAGAGCAGGGCGAGGTGGCGTGGTACTACAACCTCCTGCGCACCCCCGAGACCCGGACGCGCACGGTCTTCCAGCGCACCGGTGACGGGCCGAACGACCTGCGCATCAGGAAGTACGGCGCCGACGAAGAGGCGTTCGGCGAACGGGAACCCGTGCCCTGCGACGGGTTCACGGTCCGATGGCGACCTCTGCCCGATCAGCCGCTGCTCAGCGGTCCGAAGATCCTTCATACGCTGATGCGTACGGCCTACTACGAGAAATGGGACCGGTTCCTCGAGGAACTTCATGATTTCATCGGATGGTCCCTGGACCACTGGTCGACCGACGGCGGCGCGCTCGACGGCCTCGCCTTCGATGCGAACGTCCTGAATGCGTCGATCGAACCCGACGGCTATGGGCTGTTCGACCTGGAATGGCAGTTGGCACCTTCAATGCCCAGAAGTTGGTTCATCTTTCGCAACGTGATGTCCCTTTGCGATCGATTCGACGAGGAACTGCTGATCGACAACCCGCGATTCCACTGCCCGCGCGACCTCTACGACACCACTTGCCGTCACTTCGAGAGCCCGCCGGACCTGCAGGCCGACCTGCGACGGGAATGTACGTTTCAGAATCTCGTCGCGCCGGGTCACCGCGAGCGGACGCCCGAGGATCTCGCCCGGGTCATGGACAAGCGCTTCGGCGAGCGGTCCTACCCCGACGACCCGCGCATGATCCGCGCCCGTCAGCGCCAGATCGACGAGATGCGCGTCATCTGGTACGCGACGCCGGTGCGGATCGCCCGCCGCTTCACCGAATGGCTCGATCGTTCACCGCGGCTCACGAAAGCATGTCGCATGGTACTGCGGCCGTTCCGAGGACGGGGCGGCAAACCGTGACAGGCGCCGGAAAGCAATTCCTTCGCGCGTCGCGCGATTACCGGCTCGCACGCAGGTACCCGTACCGCGCGCATGCCTCGCTGAGCATCTCGTACGCCGGCATCGGGTTCCCGGGCCGGTAGCGCAGCAGCGCGCGGCCCAATCGGTTCGCGATCTCGCGCCACAGCCAGATCCGCAGACCGAACCGGCCCGCGGGCGCCGGACCGCGCTCGAGACACCACATGTAACCGGTGCCCGTGTGCCAGCTGCAGAACCAGCGGAAGCCGGTCTTGCGGCGCGGAATGTAGTGATCGACCTTCGCGCCGGCCACGAGCCACACTTCGTACCCCTGCTCGAGCACGCTGACCCCGATCTGCGTGTCCTCGCCGCCGACGCGCTTGGTGCCGATCATGCCCCGGCCGGTGTCGAACCCGCCGATCTCGGCCAGCACGTCGCGGCGCACCGCCATGTTCGGACCGTGGGGCATCTTCGGGCCGCCGAGAACGAGCTGCTCGTCCCGGTCGCACTTGAGCACCGCGTGGACCCAGGGGTAGTGCTCCAGGAGCCAGGCGCGCTGTCCGCGGGCCGGACGGTCCAGCCACGGCAGCACCTGGCCCGCGAGGCAGCCGGCGCGCGGGTACCTGCCGATCGCCTCGACGTAGCCGTTCATCCATTGCGGATCGAGCTGGACGTCGTCGTCGAGGATCATCAGCCACTGTCCGCGCGCCGCGCGCGCGATGCAGTTGTGCGCGAAGCCGAGCCCCTGCTCGGACTCGAACAGGTACCGGACCGGCAGGCGTCCGGAAAAGGACTCGACCGCCGGGCGCGTCTCGTCGGAGCTGTTGTTGTCGCAGACGAGCAGCTCCCACTCGACGCCGGGCGGGCACGCGACGCGAGTCAGCGACTGGAGCGTCTGGCGCAGCAGCTCCTGCCGATTCCATGTGGCAATGCCGACGGTGATCTGCAACGTCTCGTCCTTTTCGCCGCCTCGGGCGGGTCCGGAGCCGTTCGATGGATGACCGGACCCCGCCCGGTATATCGGTCGGAACCCGGCGCGGTTCCAGTTTATTCGGACCTGCCCGACCCGTCCCGCAATCGCTGGTCGAGGCCCGCGCGTTGTGCCGAAGACAGAGGGGTGCGGACGGCGCCCACGGCCCTTCAGATGACCACGGCAAGGCACGAAGCGGCACCCAAAGGGGCATCGTTCATCTCCTGCGACACGACATCACATCGGAACGTGGCGGCGCCGATCATCGGCGGGGCACCGGGAGGTGCGTGTTGAGCGACGGTGACGGATTCATCCTGACGAAGATCATCGCCACGCTCGGGCCCGCGACGGACGAGATCGGGGTCGTGGTCAGGCTCATCGAGGAAGGCGCGCGCGTCTTCCGGATCAACTTCTCGCACGGCGGCTTCGGGCAGTTCGTAAAGCTGCTCGAGATCGTGCGCAGCGCGTCGGACGAGGTCGGCGTGCCCGTCGCGGTCCTCGGTGACCTGTCGGGGCCGAAGATTCGCGTCGCGAACATCGACTCGCAGCGCGTCGTCGTCGAGACGGGACAGCGCGTCGCGTTCCAGGCCGCACCGGCCGAGCCGACCGGCGATCCGGTAACGCTCACGATGACCGATTCTTCCGTGCTCGACGACATCGAGCCGGGCGAGCGCCTGCTGATCGATGACGGCGCCGTGCGGATGCTCGTGATGGAGCGCGCCGACGACGATGACGGCACCCGCATGATGTGTCGCGTCACCGTCGGCGGTCCGATCGGCCGCGCCAAGGGCATCAACCTGCCCGACAGTAACCTGACGCTGCCCTCGCTCACGGACCATGACCGGCGCTGCGTCGACTGGGCGCTCGAGCACGAGATCGACTATCTCGCACTGAGCTTCGTCCGCCGCGCCGAAGAAATCCGCCAGCTTCGGGCGCTGCTGGACGAACGCGCCGGCGACGGCGGCGCGATCCCGATCGTCGCGAAGATCGAAAAGCCCCAGGCGCTCGACGATCTCGAGAACATCACGCGCGAGGCGGACGCGGTCATGGTGGCCCGCGGCGACCTCGGCGTCGAGATGGACCTCGCGAAGGTTCCGATCATCCAGAAGCACGTCATCGCGATGGCCCACGACTACGGCAGACCGGTCATCGTCGCCACGCAGATGCTGCAGAGCATGATCGAGCAGCCGACGCCGACACGGGCGGAAGTCAGCGACGTCGCGAACGCGATCTACGACGGCGCTGACGCCGTGATGCTCAGCGGCGAAACCGCGATCGGTCGGCACCCGATCCAGGCGCTGGCCATGATGGCCCGGGTCGCCCGGCTGACGGTCGATCACCTGGTGCGCGAGAAGGATCAGAAGTCCATGCGCCCGTCGCGCCAGCTTGGCGAGGGACGCTACCGGACGGCGGCCCTCGCCCGCGGGGTCGCGGCCGTCGTCGAGGACCTCGACGCGCACCTGGTCGTGACGTGGTCGCAGCGCGGCGGCGGGGCTCGTTATCTGTCGAAGAACCGCCTGACCGTCCCGATCATCGCGGCAAGCTCGGAACCCCGCGCGCTGCGCCGCATGAGCCTCCTGTTCGGCGTCGTGCCGATCGAGATGCCTATGCCGGCCGGCCGCGAGGCGTTCGCCAACGAGGCCGACCGCCTTCTCCAGCGCGAGGGCTGGGCGCAGCCGGGCGATCCGATCGTCCTCGTCGCGGGCAAGCCGCTTGGCGTGCCGGGCCTGACGAACACGCTGTGGGTGCGCTACGTGGGGGACGAGGAAGACGAGATGGGCGGGGAGGCGGAGTGAGCCATTCATGTGGCGAACCGCGCGGCGTCAGCCCGCGGATCGGACGTGCGTCACTTCGGTGCGCGGCGCAGGCCGGTCGTATCGGATCAAGCCGTTGCGCGGTGAAGGTCGGGTTTCGGCATGACGCCCCCATGCCATTCGACCCGCGGGCTGACGCCGCGCGGTTCGCCAGTGGCCCGCGCGCAATGCGCTGGCGACCCCCGGCTGAGCCTGCTGACGCCCACGATACGCCAGTCTCGTGCGCCAATCACTGCAATTACCCATCCGTCCTTCGAACTCCCACCGCGACATATAATTCCCCCATGAGCACCACCACCTCCGCCAATGCGCCCTCCGACCTCATGGACGTCTGTGCCGTCGACGAGATCGAGGACGGCGCCTACAAGCTCACGCGCTACGCGGGTACGCCGGTCGCGGTGTTTCGAAACGCCGGCAAGGTGTTCGCCATCGACAACCGTTGTCCGCACATGGGGTTTCCGCTTTGCAAGGGACAGGTGCACGAAGGCATCGTCGTGTGCCCCTGGCATCACTGGAAGTTCGATCTTGCGACCGGTGGATGCTTTACCGTCAGCGAGTACGACGTCACGTCGTACAACGTCGTCGAGCGCGACGGCCGTCTGCTGATCGGACCGCCCGCGCCGGACCGCGAGCAGCGCATGTTCGACCGTTACGAGGACGAGCTGCGCGAGGGGCTCAAGGCCGCCGACGCGTTCCAACTGGCGAAGGCCGTCACGCGCTACCTTCAGGCGGGCGGCGACGCGCAGCGGCTCGTGCGCTTCGCGGCGGAGACGGCGTTCGGGCTGCAAGCGGGCGGGCCCGGCGGAAGCTGGGCCGGGCTCACGTCGCTTGCCAACGCCGCGCACATGAGCCGCGCCCTCGATGGCGAAACCCGGGTCCTCGGCATGGTGCAGGCGATGCGCGAGATGTCGCGCGTCATCAGCGGCGCGGCGCCGCGCCGTCCGGTGCGACCCCTGGAGCCGCTCGAGAAGAACGATCCCGAGCGGCTCCGCCACCTATTGCTCTACTTCGCCGACAAGCGCACGACGGTCGGCGTCGAGCGCTGCCTGGCCACCCTCGTCGCCATGGACCTTCCGCCGGAGACGGTCGCACACTGGGCGTTCGAAGCGATCGCGCAGCACCTGTACCCGTCCGGCGGGCACCCCCACGATTTCCTGTACCGCTGCTTCGATCTGCTGGACCAGATCGGCTGGAACTTCGCGCCGACGGCGCTCGGCACGCTCGCCGCGACGATCGCCGGCGCCGACTGGGCCGAGCAGTCCGAGCCGTGGTCGCCCTACGTCGATCGTCTCTTCGACATCCGCCGACGCCTCACCGACGGCGCGTTGAAACCAGGGCCGGGCGGCGCCGACACGAACGCGCTCGGCCATCGCCTCGCGGAGGCAGACCGCCTCGAAGTTCTCGACACGCTCGAGCAGGCGCTGCAGGACGGCGCCAGCGCCGAAGATCTGAGCCGCGCTCTGAACATCGGCTGGATGATGCGCCTCGCCCGGTTCGCGCTCGTCAACGAGACCGACTGGGCGCAGGTCTTCCACGGCGTGATCGCCGCCGACTCGATCGACCAGGCGATCCGCCGGTTCGGCCCCTCACCCGCCCTGATCGCGTGCGTCTTCGACAGCGCCGTCGCCCTCGCGCTCACGCAGAGCCTCAACCTGCCGATGCCGCGGCTTCCCGATCCGGCGAAACCGGGCGACCTGCCTGTCGACGACCCCGACGCGCTGCTGGCCATGATGGCCGACTGCCTGGAGCTGCGCCAGCCGGATCGTGCCGGCGCCTGCGTCGCGCACTACGTCCTGAAAGGTCATTCGCCGAAGGCGCTGATCTCGGCCATGATCGCCGCGATGCTCCGCGAGGACGGCGACTTCCACACGTTCCAGACGATGCGCGCCACCCTGAACCAGTTCGAGGCGCTCGAATCTGATCCGCAGCGCTACCTGACCCTGGTCGGTCTGGCCCGCATGTTCGCCGCCCAGCGCATGCGCCGCAGCGTCCTGATGAGCACGCGGTTCGCGCTGAAGCTGTCGAAGGGCGAGTACCTCGCCGGCGGGGATGATGATGAGTAAGGCGCCTTGGCGCGAGCATAAGATCGGCAGCGCGAATCATCGAGCACGGGGATGATGGACCGGCGCGCCTCCGTCCGCGGCACCATGGCCTTGATCGTCTGCGTCGTTGCCGGCTGCGACCTCCCTGAACCGGCCCCCGGAGTTCCGACCCCGTCCTCGCGAGCGCCGACGCCGGTACGACCCACGAAGCCCACGAGCCCGACGGATCTCACGGAACCGACCAGACCCACGCCGCCGCTCGTCGCCGCCGCGCGCTCACAGATCGGCAGAACCGTTCTTTACGATCCCTCTTATGTCGGGCTGGCCTACCCCGGCGGAGACGTCCCGATCGATCGCGGCGTCTGCACCGACGTCGTCATCCGCGCCTTGCGCGATGCGTTCGACCTGGACCTGCAGCGTCTCGTGCACGAAGACATGAAGTCCGCGTTCGCCTCATACCCGACGATATGGGGACTCAAGAGGCCGGATCGCAACATCGACCACCGGCGCGTTCCGAACCTTCGCCGCTACTTCGAACGTCAAGGGTACGCCCTTGCGGTCAGGATGGACAAGGGCCGCTTCCTGCCTGGAGATCTCGTCACCTGCACGGTGGCCAACCGCCCGCACATCATGATCGCCAGCGACCGATACGGCCGCGCCGGCATCCCCCTGGTGATTCACAACATCGGGCGCGGCGCCCGGGAAGAGGACCGACTGCTCGAGTTTCCCCTCACGGGCCACTACCGCATTCAGGCGCCTCCCAAATGACGAATCACGTGTCGCCGACGGCAATCGCCTGATTCACTCTCCCTCCTGCACCGTCACGCTCCCGACCCTGATGTCCATCTCCTCCCGGCTCTGCACCCGCTCGATGGCGCCGTCCTTCAGCCAGACGATGCGGTCGGAGACGGCGAGCATCTTGTGATCGTGCGTCGCGGTGATGACCGTGAGGCCGTCCTCGCGGCCGAGGCGGTGCAGCAGCTGAATGATCTGCTCGCCCGTGTTGAGATCGAGGTTGCCGGTCGGCTCGTCGGCGAGAATGATCGACGGGCGGTACACGAGCGCACGGGCAATCGCCACGCGCTGCTGCTGGCCACCCGACAGCTCGTCGGGCCGGTGATCGAGACGATGCGCAAGCCCCACCCGGTCGAGGATCGCCTCGGCGCGCTGCTGGGCCTCGCGCTGTGCCACGCCGCCGAAGATGAGCGGCATCGCCACGTTCTCGACCGCCGTGTGCGACGCGATGAGGTTGTAGGCCTGGAAGATGTACCCGATGTGGTGACCACGGAAATAGGCAAGCTGCCGTCGCGACAGCGACGTCAGGTCGAGACCGGCCACGGTGACACCGCCGGACGTCGGCAGGTCGAGCGCACCCAACATGTTGAACAGGGTGCTCTTGCCCGAACCCGACGGCCCCATGACGGACAGATACTCGCCCTGCCCGATATCCAGCCGCACCGCGCGCAGCGCATGCACCGTCGCGCTCGCCATGCGATAAGTCTTCGAGAGATCACGAATCTGAATGAATGCTTCCAAGGCTCGACCAGACAGCATACGCGATCCCCCCGACCCTTCGACCTTTGACTTTCGACCTTTGACTTTCGACGCTAGTACGGCATCTGGATCACGGCCTTGCTCAGAAACGTGAATCCGACCCCGACCATCGTGATCAGCCCCGTCCCGCACGCGAAGCCGGCGAACACGACGGGCGTGTACTGCCGCCATCGCAGACCGAGGCGCCGCTGAAAGTAGTAGCGTCCGATCAGCGCTCCGATGAACTGCGGCACGATCACATGCGGAAGGCTCTGGCCGAGTCCGCGCACGACGCCGTATACGAGAAAGATCGGCAGTCCCAGTTGCGCAAGAACCGCGAACAGCAGCACGCCGAAGCCGAGCCCCGCACCGAGGTAGCGCCAGTCGAAGGCCTGCTCGAAGATCGAGAACTCGCCGAGCGTCGCGGTGTACATGATGCTCTGGTTGCGCGCCTGAAGCTCCCACATCCGTTCGGCGAACGGGTACACGCTCGACGGAATCTCGGCCAGGCCCCAGATGAAGTTCGCGAAAAAGATCGAGCTGACCAGGATGACGGGATAGAGCACGAGGCTCGACTTCCAGATGCTCGTGAACTTCGTGCCGGTCAGCTCGCACTGCCGGTAGAGCACCGTCATCTGCCCGTAGTTCGCGAAAGGCATCGGCAGGAACCACACCGCGACGCCCTGGTATCCGCTGAAGATGAGCGCGGCCTCGCGAATCATCGGGATCTCGACGACCTCGCCCACCATGCCTTCGAGCCGCGCCGTGACGTAGCTGATCAGCGGGGTATAGCCGAATCCGAGCACGACCAGCACCGTCATCACGCCGGGATGCCAGTCGATCAGCATGCCGCACACCAGGATGTAGACGGTCGTCGTGAAGACGTAGCATCCAATCACGAACCACGCCCGCATGTCGCCGCGCCCTTTCGGCGGAGCGGCCGCCGCCCGGTCCTCCGCACGCATCCGGCGCGCCCGCCTGAGGCTGCGGACCACCTGCCCGAGACCGATCGCCGCGATGGCGAGGGACACGCCGATCGTGAAGCTGAAGTAGAAATCGACGTTGTTCTTGAACAGCGTCGCCACCGTGTCGTCGCCGCTGCGCCACGAGTCGAGCACGCCTTGGTCGTAGAGGATCGGGTTGAGCACGACGGTCACGATCAGCCCGAGCAGGCTGCCCAGCATCGCGAAGTAGGGCAGCACCATCCCGATGAGCAGGTTGCCCAGGTCCCACGACATGCCGGTCGCCACCGCAGGCAGGTAGTCCTGCGTCTTGTCGGTGAAGTCGCTGAACGGGATGGGCAGGATCATGATCGGCTCGCCGAGCAGCGCGCCGGTCACCGTCGGCAGCAGCAGGTACACGGAGCCGAACAGCATGCCCAGCGTGGCGCCGATCGAGAAGACGCGCCATCTCCAGGACTGCTCGTGGTCCGCGCCCGTCTCGTCGTCGTCGACCGCGAGGGCCATCACGCCCTGGGCGCCGACCGGCGCGATGGGGAACGGCAGCTTCTCGATATCGCTGGTCAGCCGGAACAGGCCGTAACCGAGCACGAGGTTGGTGAGCTGGCTGAAGAACGTGCCGAAGACGATCAGGCCGATCACGGGCAGCCAGTCGACATGAAAGAAGCTTCGCTCGGCGTAGGAGGAGGACTCGGGCGCCGGCGCGAACCACGTCGGAATCTGCTCGGCGATGCCCATCTCGATCGCGGCGTCGCTGCGCGCGAAGAACTGGTTCCACAGCAGTCCCGAGAAGGGCATGGAAAGCGCCGCGCCGGACATGAAGAACAGGACGAACACCTCGGGGCGCCTGAGGTCCCGATTCGCCCGGCGGGCAACCTCGATGAAGAGAATGACCGTCACCCACTGCGCGGCGGGCCCGAGCCCCTGGCCCGCGAGCAGCCCCATGTACATCGCGCCGGGCACCATGAGCACCGCGATGAAGACCGACGCGAGCAGCGCCATCACGCTGAAGCCGTCGGAGAACTTCGACGGCACCTGCATGAGGTCGCGAAACTCCTCGAGCTCGCGGTCGGACCTGCGCGGATCGTCGGCCATGGAGCGTTCCGTTGTAGCGACTCAGTCGGGTGACTTCACGCACTCGTGCCGTCTGCCACCGCTGACACGGTACGACGGTCACGGTTCCCGCAGCGCGCCGTCAGCCTTCCAGCGTGCGGCGACGATAGATCTCCATCGTGTCGTGCGGCAGCGATCTCCAGATCAACAGCTGGCGGCGAAGGTCGTTGAGCAGGATCTGGTTCAGCCGCCGCCAGTCCTTCGGCTGGCCCGACCGGCGCTCGAGGCGAATGGTGATCTCCTCGATGCCCTCGATGCCGCTGGCCCGTCGGCGCATCCGGAAGTCCTGGGTCACGCCGAGATCAAACGGCGCAAGCGCGATCAGCGCGTCGAGGCCCAGCGCATCGCGGTCGCGCCGGGCCAGCGCCACGTCGCGCGCGAGGAAGATGCCGAGACCGGTGTCGGCGTACGCGTCGAAGTGCTCCTTCAGGTAGCCGACGATGCCCACGAAGTCGTAGTTCGAGACCGTGAAGGGAAACGTGAGGTCGAGCACGTCGCCCTCGGGCGCGGGCAGGCGCCAGGCGCGCATGATGCCCGGGTTGGCGCTGCGCGACGCGCGCACCGCCGGGTAGATCGCCGAAACGAGCACCGTCGCCATCACGATGAGAATCGCCACCATCGTGTTCGTCGACGAATAGTTCATCTGCGGCGCGGCGATCCAGCCGAAACCGGCCGTGACGGCAAGGACTTTCGTCACCGCCTGGGCGAGCAGATAGCCGCCGAGTCCGCCGACGATGGCGTACACCATCGCCTCCGCGAAGAAGAGCCCGGCGACGTGAGCCGGCGCGAGCCCCAGGGCGCTGAAGCTGTAGATCTCGCGCTCGCGATCGGCCACCGAGCCGAGCATCGTCCCGAACACCACCAGCCCGCCCAGCAGCAGCGGAAAAACGAGGTCGCCGGCCCGGCTTGCCCGGACGACCGGCCCGAGCACGTGGCGGTAGACGCCGTCCGCCAGCGTGGCGACGACCGGATCGCGGACGGTCCGGGCAAGATCACCCGCAATCGCCGCGGCGCCCGCTCGATCCGGCGGATACAGGTGCACCATGTGCAGCGCGCCGCCGAGGCGCCGGGCCGTCGCGTTCGAGACGATCGCCACCGTGTCCGGAAGCATGGTCGTCCACTCCGGCACCGGCTCGGCCGGCAGCGCCGTGGGATCGGCCGGCGGCGGGCGCACCTCAGTGCGCGCGTCGTGGTCGTCACGGAAGCGCGCCGGCAGGATGGATCCTCCATCGGGATCCGATACCGCGGCAAGCGAGGCCGCGTCCATCGTGCCAACCACCTCGAGCGGCACGCCGCCGATCAGCACGCGCTCTCCGACCTCGACGCCGACGCGATCCGCCGCCGCGCGTGTGATCAGTACGCCGCCCTCGAGTCGCGCGGGCGACCCGAGCAGGTCGCGCAGATCGTGACGCGCGTCGAGCTCGGCCGGCTCGAGCCCCATCACCCCGCCTATCGGCATCGGCCGTGTGCCGTCCTCCCGCGTCACCAGCGCGACATCGTCCCGTTTCGGTTCGGGTACGAGCCAGTAACGGGGGCAGACGACGACTTGTGACGACCAGCGGTGACCGAGCAGGTCGAGCATGCTGTCCGGCACCGGCGTCCGGTTCACGCGCACGTACTGCACCGCCGGGTACGGCGGCGCCGGCCTGACGTAGAGGCGCAGCAGCCCGATCTCCGTGTCGAACGATGCGAAGCAGAGGATCGTGAACGTCAGCAGCACGATGGTGAGGGCGGTGAGGCCCGTGCGCAAGGGACGACGGCGCATCGTAGAGATGCCCATGCCGACCGCTGCGAGGATCGTACCGAAGCGCGACACGTCGGCGGAATGCAGCGTCGTCGTGAGCCCTTGCAGCACCTTCAGCTCGACCTCGAACTTGCGCAGAAGAATGAAGATCGCCATCATCGACAGGGTCAGGATCGAGAACGCGAGGAAGATGATCAGCGGCGTCGGGGCGACGGCAAACGCGGGATGCGTCGCGTACAGGATGGCGAAGACCAGCGCGAAGAACAGGCCGAACCAGGCGATCTGCCGGTAGACGCTCACCGAGCCGATCACGAGGCGCTCCACGGCAAACGCGAACGGCACCGAAAGCGCCAGGAGCACCAGCACCGCGTGCACGAGATCGTCGAGGGCGCTCCGCGCCTGCCTGTAGACCGTGCGCGCAGTAAGAAACGCCGCCGCCGCGAGCGCATCGTGCCGCGCCACGTTCCCGGTGCGCTCGGCGTCGCGCAGCAGGTCCTCCACCCGCCGATGGAGGCGCTCCACAGATCGGTTCGCCACCCCCTCGTTCCGGAGCACCTGGAGCCGCGCCTCGTTGAGGCGCCACAGGTCTGTCGCGGACCGCGGCGCGCTGCGCTGCGGCGACGCCCCGATGGCGACGAGGCCGGTCCCCTTGCGTACGTCGCCGCTCGTGTCCGTCGCACTGCCCGTCAGGCGATCGGGACCGTTGAGCAACGCGACCGCCGACTCGAGACCAAACAGCTTGACCGATGCAATGCGCTCGTCGGCGAACCACCACGCGACGCCGTCGATCGCGCCGCCGTTGTGCCGGTTCCGGTCGATGCGGCCGTCCGTCACGGCGTTGAGCACGCTCGGGGGCCAGACCTGAACCTGCGGCGGCAGCACCATGGCGCCGCTCCGGCCGCGAACAAGGTGGACGCGGTGCTTCAGCTTGTTGTTCGACGCGAAGTCGCCGAACAGCGTCTCGTCCGACCGCGACGCGAGGGCAAAACCCGTCGGGACCGAATCCCCGTATTCGAGTTCGTAGGTGCCGTTCGCGTCGCACAGCAGCACGCGAAAATCATCGAACGCGTACGGTCGCTGAATCATGGTCTCGTACCTGATACGCGGCGCGACATACGCCTGGATGACGGCGCCGCCGACCGGGAAGTTCGCCGCGCTGCCGCGCCGGCTCGCCATCGCCATCGGTCCCCGCGCGCGCCGGCCGTCGAACGTGGGGACCAGTCGCTGCGCCACGGTGTCGATCGACGCCGGCTGCGACAGGACCGCCGCATCAGCGACGTGATGCAGCATGGGGCCGATGCGATTCGCCTGGGCCCGGACTCGCCCGAGGTTGATGCGATCCAGGGTGTCGTCAGGCGTGCCTTCGCGCGGCGTGTCCTCCTGGACCGTGCAGAGCGCGACGTTGTAGATGCCGTGGACGCCGGCCTGCTCGCCGCTGTGCACGAGTTTCGGCGCCGCCCAGATGAGGTCGGCCGTCGAGAGCGATCCGTCAGTCGATGCGACCGAGAACGCGCCTTCCGCGTCGGCGGCGCCACCGACGTCGCGATGCGCGTCCAGGAACGCACGCTGTACCTGCGTGTAGAAGCCGGACTGGTCCCGGGAGGAGTGCTTGAACGAGTCGCCGCCGATCGCGACGCCGAATCGCCCGGTCCGGTCTCCCAGGAGCAGTGACACGTGCAGCACGACCCGGCCCTTGTCCACGAACGCCACGACACGATGTTCGACGTCAAGGGACCGGCCGGTCCGTTCAAGCTCGCCGCGGCGCGCCGCCATCTGTCCGCGAAGGACGTCGGTCGCCGCCGCCATCATCGGCTCGACCTCCACACTGACTCGTCCGCGCGCCAGCGCCCGGCGCAGATCGTTCCATCGATCGCGCTGCTCCTTCAGTCCCGCCAGCGCCTGATCGATCTGCTCCGGCGCGATGTCCTGATCGCCCCGACGCAGCGTCTCGGCACGACGCCTCAGGTCCTCGACGCGCTCCTCGCCGATGTCGCCCAGCCGATCCACGAGGGCGTCGCGCACGTCACCGGACCGCTCGACCGGACGCGCCTCGGATAGCAGCGCTTCCAGTCCGGCCAGGAACTGCTGCTCCTTTTCGAAGCTCTTGCGTCGCGCGGCGACGCCGCCCTTGCCCTGAACCAGCGCGCGGTAGAGCATGTCGGCCCCGGCGTGGCCGCGCGCCTCGGCATCGAGCAGGGCGATCAGGACGTGACGGCGCGACCGATTCTCCGCCAGTTCTCCCGCAACGCGAAGCAGCGCGGCGACGGTCGCGGCACCCCGACCGCCCGGTGAACGTCGAGGCACTTCACCGTAGGTATCGAGTCGCGCCGCGATGACGACAAGCTCGGTCTTTCGGTAGAACACCGGGTCCGTGCCCCGGATCAGCCCGTAGACGTTGCGCGCGTCGGCGGGCTTCCAGGGGACGTCACTGTGAATGGTGACCGTAGCGCCTTCCGGAAGATCATCCGCCGGACCGTCGTAGTAGAAGCGCGGCAACGGGGCGTTGGCGTTGACGAAGTGCGCGGCCCATGCCCGCGCGCACCGCGATCGCGTGAAGACCACGGCCCGCGCGCCGAGACGGAAGGCACGCAGCCAGGCGTCGCCGGCGTTGTAATCCAGAACGACGATCGCACCTAGCGGCGACCGGCTTCCGTAGTCCGAGGCCGCGCCGTCACCGACGTGAAGCAGCGGCCCCGTGATACCTCCGGCGCCGGAAGCCGGCGGAACGATGCCATTGGGGCGCATCGGCAGCAGCGGAACGACGCCGGCCTCCATCTCCATCTCGCAGCGCTCGACACGGGTCTGCGGAATCGCGAACTCATGGACCAGGACCTCGTCGACGCCGAACTCGCGCAGGCGCTGCGCGACGTGCTCCGTCGCTCGTTGCATCGCCGGGGTGCCCGCAAGCCGGTGCGGGTCGCGCGTGAGCCGTTCGCAATCGTCGACGAACGCATCCGAGGCGGCCGACGCATGTGTACAGAGGGCCATTGCGATGAGCATGAGCACCGCTGACGTGACCGAGACGCGACGTCCAGTAGCCACGGGTGCGCGCCGCACGGGCTGAAGCCCACAACCGACCGAACCCCAGGTCTGGACAATGCGACACCCCCCCAACCTCCCCTTGCGAAGGGGGAGCTTGCATACGTTCGTCGCCGGGATGACTGCATGCCTCAATGAATCTCACCCAGCTCGATCGTCACCTGGTCGCGCCGCGCGATGCGCTCGACCCTGCCGTCACGGATCCACATGAGCCGGTCGCAGATATCGAGCATGCGGTGGTCGTGCGTCGCGCAGATCACCGTCACGCCCTTCTCGCGGTTGAGCCGCTGCAGGATGTGCAGCACGTCGAGACCGGTCTGCATGTCGAGGTTGGCCGTCGGCTCGTCGCACAGGAGCACGCTCGGCTCGTTGCACATCGATCGAGCGATCGCGACGCGCTGCTGCTGGCCGCCGGACATCTCGATCGGCCGGTGGAACCACCGGTCGCCGAGGCCGACCATCTCGAGCAGCGCCATGCTCCGCTTGCGCGCGACGTCGGGCGGCTCGCCCGCGAAGGCCATCGGGGTCATCACGTTCTCCAGCGCGGTCATGTAGGTGATCAGGTTGTAGGACTGGAAGATGTACCCGATCTTCCGGCAGCGCAGGAAGGCAAGCTCCACCGCGGTGAGCTGGGCCACGTCGACCTCGTCGATGAACACGCGCCCGCTCGTGGGACTGTCGAGCGCGCCGATCATGTTGAAGAACGTGCTCTTGCCCGACCCCGACGGCCCCATGACCGAGATGAACTCCCCGGTAAAGATCTCGACGTCGACGCCGCGCAGCGCCTCGGTCGTCACCTTCTTGCGCTCGTAGTGCTTCTTCAGATCGAGCGTACGAATGATCACGCGACGGTCGTCGTCGTTTCGCGGCGCCGCGCTATCCCGGACGATCTCGGTCATTCGACGCGCATCGCCTCCATCGGTGCCAGCCGTGAAGCCTTCAGGGCCGGCAGGATCGTCGCGACGGCGGCCAGCAGGACACCCAGCAGCGCCGCCGAAGCGCCGGCGCCGGCGAGCAGCCGGTAAGGCATGGCCAGTGCGAGCACCTCGCCGATCCGCCCGTACATCCGGCCCAACCCGATGACCAGGCCGACGACCGTCCCGGCGACGCCGCCGACGATGCCCAGCACCGCCGCTTCCATCACGAACGTGAGCGCGATGTACCCGTCCAGCGCGCCGAGACACTTGAGCGTGGCGATCTCGCGAAAGCGCTGGGTCACCGACATCAGCATCGCGTTCGCGATCCCCACGACGCACACCAGCATCGACACGAACAGGACCCAGATCATCCGGCGCTCGATCGTCAGACGGGCGTCCCGGCTTCCGAACCCGGCGGCGCGCTCGAGCGCCGCCTGCTCCGATCGCAGGGCCGCGAGCGCGACGACACGATCGGCGTCGAGCGCCTCGAAGACCAGCCCCTCCTCCGTCATCGCCTCCAGGTATATCGCCGCCCCGCGCCGGCCGGACAGCATCTTCCACAGGCGCACCGCGTCCACCTCGCGGGGCACGATATCGAGTTGAGCGGCCACCCTGCGACGCACCTCGGGGCGCCGCAGCGCCTGCTCGAGCCGGGCGATCTGCAGCCTGCGCGCGGCGTCCCTCGCGACCCGTCGGCCGGTCTCGGAGTCGAGGCCGAAGCCCGCGGCCCGCACCGCGTCGCCGAACGCGCCGTCCGCATCGACCAGTGCTTCGAGCATCGACCGATCGCCGCGCGACGTCGCCACATCGGACGCGGCCTGCGCGTAGCCCTCTCGGATCCGATCCGTGCTCCGTTCGAGCTGCGGCCATGCCGACACCAGTCGGCGCATCGCGTCGACATCCGCCGATCGGCGCAGCGCGGCATGGCGCCCGACGACCTGCTCGAAACGCTCCCAGCGCTCCGGATCGCCCAGGTCTCGAAGGATGCCGAATCCCTGCGCATCGTCGACGAGGCTTCTGCGCGTCCGATGATCGAGCGTTTCGATCCAATCGAGCATCGTGATCGCGGACCGCGCCGTCTCGTGGTAGGGACGCAGGTCGTCATCGATGCCGGCGACGCGCCCGGCCTCGATCACCTCGGGCGCGTCGGCGTCCGCGCGCCCGATCCGCCGAATGATTTCGTCGTTCGCCGTCGCACCGGAAATCCGCGCGGACCAGGTCATGGCGATGCGCAGATCGTCGAGGCGCTCGACGGCCACCGTGGCCAGCTCGCGCCTGACGATCGACTCGCTCAGGGCGTTCGCCATGAACGCGATCGCGACGGTGATCACCATGAGCGTGACGATCGACCGCCCCAGGCGATGACGCATGCCGTTCAGCGTCAGCCGAAACGTCGCGGCCACACCGAGGCGGGGCTGGTCCTGCAACTCGATCTGCTTCATCGGGGCATCACGACCACCAGGGCGCCGCGCTCGCCGAGCATCCGGAGATAGCCCGTGACGGCGACGCGCGCTTCGTGAAAGGTCAGTCGCTGGGCATCCGCCATCGCGTCGATGACGTTCTCCACGGTACGCCGGCCGTCACAGAAGGACCAGACCTGCGTCCCCAGCCGATCCAACGCGATACGCCGTGTTCCGGGCGGCCGCACGACCCAGGAGAGCGGCGGCACGAGCCAGCCGGGACGTCGACGCGGCACCTCCACGACGACCTGGTCGCCGTCGCTGCGCGACTCCCGCGCCGCATGGTTGCGCACGGGCGTCGCGCACAGCATCGGAAGCCATCCCGTCTCGTCCCGGTCGACGTCCGAACCATGTGCCATGGGGTCCGAATGATACCGCAATCAATCATCAGGAATCGAAATTCAGGACTTCGCCAGGCATCCGCAATCGAGGTGTCGGCCCGGCACGATCTCCGCGTCTCGATCAGTCACGTCTGCGCGGTAGAGCCTCCCGTCGCGCGGGCAGATCCATGCTGCCGCCCGATGTCGGCGCTTCTTCCTGCGCCATCGTGGCGTCGCGGCGGCAGGCGCCTCGACGTAGGCAATCTCGTGATCGGCTTGCGCGGCCACGCGCTGCTCCGTGGGTGCCTCGGTCATCCGGCGGGCCAGCCACTGGTCGACGGAACCGTCGAGCCAGTGCTCGATCAGTCCGAACCGGGCCAGCGTGGTCACCCGCTGCGCGTCCTTCGGATCGGCGAAGGACATCTCCACCCGTGCCGGCTCGACGCGACACGAATCAAGCTCGAGCGACGCGTCGACGCGCAGATCCATGCCGAAGCAGTGCCAGTGCTCGAGCCCTTCGCACACCGACTCGGTCGCGACACTGTCGAGCACGCGGCGCGCCAGCGCCTCGTCCGGTGCTTCGCGCCAGATGAGCACGATCTCGATCAGGCATCCCGGATCGTCGAAGTAGCGTCCCACGTGCGACGTGGCCCCCTGCTCGCGGCTGACCTGCCAGCCGCGCCAGGCCTGGTGACAAAGTGACGTGATCTCACCCGCGCCGTCGGCGCCCTCGAGACGCTCGCGATACTCTCCGAGCAGCGAATCGAAGTCCGGCGCCGACGCCGCGCGGCGCCAGTTGAACTCGAGCCGATATCCGCCGCGGTCGGCAAACGCGCAGCGCCCCTGCTCGCGGCGACGCGAGTACATCAGCATCTCCCACGCCGGCGGATGCTCCATCCGGAACTGGTGCCAGATCCAGGGTTCCATGGGGTCGCGGGCAATTGTAGGACAGGAGGGTGCATGACAGGATGCCAATCGATCCGAGACTTGACACCCGGCACGTCACGCCGGATCCTCCCATGCTCCCATGAATCATTGATGGAGCACGACGATGCACAGAGGCGTTTACTTCTCGGCGACGCTGGTCCTTTCCCTGCTCACGCTCGGTTGCGGCCATGCCCGGCACCATCGCACGCAGTGGGCGTCGGTCGAACGGGCGGTCGCCGTCATGACCCCGACGGCCGGCAACACGGCCTCGGGCGTCGTCACCTTCACGCAGGTGGAAGGCGGCGTGCGCATCGTCGCCGACATCAACGGGCTGAACCCGAACCAGCGGCACGCGTTTCATGTCCACGAGTTCGGCGACGCGCGCGACGCGAAGGGCAAGAGCGCCGGCGGTCACTACAACCCCGAGGGGCACGATCACGGCCGACCCGAGGCTGCCGTCCGCCATGCCGGCGATCTCGGCAACCTCGTCGCCGACGGCACGGGCCGCGCCCACTACGATCGCGTCGACGACCGCATCACGATCGCAGGCATGCTCAACCCGATCGTCGGCCGCGGCGTCATCATCCACGCGGGCGAGGACCAGTTCACCCAGCCGACCGGCGCCGCCGGCGCGCGGATCGCGATCGGGGTGATCGGCATCGCGAAGTGAGCGGGCGTGGGAGGGGGGAGCCTCTCACGGAGGCACAGAGACACGGAGGAGGAGAAGGAGAAGGAGAAGAGGGGCACCGTAGATCGGGGAACAAGCGACGCCGCGGCTCCAAGAGCCGTGCGCAATCCGTCCCTCTCCGTGCCTCCGTGTCTCCGTGAGAGGTCCCAGCCCGGCCTCGGATTCATTCCACGCTGCCGCGCAGCCATCCCGCCAGCGCGTCGATGTTCGTCTCGAAGTTGATGTTCACCGACGGCAGACGGTAACGGTTCGTCTCCGAAGTGACGTAATCCGTCGGCAGCGAGAGGTGCCATAGCCGGGCGGAGCTGAACGTGCGCATCACGATGCCCTCGATCTCGTCGTCGAACGAGCCGCCGGGATAGGCGAAAGAACGGATCGGCACGCCCATCTGCTCCTCGGCGCGCTGTCTGCCGAGGACCACCTCGCGCTCGACCTCGCCGACGCCCTTTTCGGCCTTCAGCGGTTCCAGCCAGAAGTGGCGCTGCGTGTGCCCGCCGACCGCCCACCCCGCCTCGTGCAGCTCCCGCAAGTGCTTCCAGCCCATCGGCGGGAAGTCCGCCCGCGCGCCCATGTGCGGAAGCTCCAGGCCGTCGGCGAGATCGGTGATCGCGAAGACCGTGCCGACGAAACCGTGCTCGCGCATCATCGGCCAGGCGGTCCGGTAGATCGCCAGTCGGTTGTCGTCGAAATCGAGCAGCACCGGGCGCGGCGGTAGCGGCTTCGTGCCATCCAGGGCGTCGATCAGGACCTCGTGGTTGATGGCCGTCATGCCCAGGTCGACCATGACGCGCAGGTGCTCGGCGAACTGATCGGACCAGGTGTGCCCGTAGCCGCCGCCGAGATGCGCCGAGCCTTCCGGCGCGTTCTGTTCCCGTTCCAGCACCCGGTGGTAACAAAGGACGGGGATCGCCGAGTCAGCATTCAGTCGGTTCGTCATTCGTACGTCCTCGCATCCCCACGCCGTGATCCGCAGGGTCAGGGACAACGGATGGACACGGATGGGAATCCGTGTCCGTGCGCGGCGTCTCACTCCAGCCGGAAGAAGGAGCCGGCGATGTGGCGCACGCATGACCAGGACGGGATGTCCGCGCCGGGCGGCTTCTCGGTGAAGTAGTACACGACGAAGAAGCTGCCGTCGGGCAGCTCGGTGATGAGCGGGTAACCCCCGTCCCAGGCGTACTGGTCGCCGCGCACCACGAACTCCTTGCTCCAGGTCTCGCCCAGGTCGTCGCTGACGACGCCCAGAATGCCGCGGCCGCCCTCGACCGACCAGCGGCGGGCGAACACGACGATGATCCGCCCGGTGCTGGTGACCAGCGCATGGGGTGAACGATGGATCGGGCCTTCCATGTCCTCCAGCGCACGGGGCGACGGCTCGCCGAGGAGGCCGCAGTCCCAGCTTCCCGGCCCGACGACGAAATGCAGGCCCGACCAGCTCATGCCGTCGTCCTCGGAGTACGCCACGCACGGTTGGTTGCCCGGCATCTTGAGCATGCACGCCATCAGGCGCCCGTCGGGCAGCATGTGCACGCCGTTGTAGGTGAACCGCGTGTAGGTCGTGACCGGTTCGGGCTGGCGGGCCACTTCGGAGAGAAAGCGCCACGTCATGCCGTTGTCGTAGCTGATGTAGAACGCCGCGACCTGCTGGCCCAGCCGCTTCGTGTGGCCCAGCGCACCCAGGATGCCGCTGTCGAAGCGCACGTAGCCCAGGTTCACGATCTGGCAGCCCCCGCCCTTGTCCGGACCGTTGATCATCGAGACGTGGTGCTCCCACGTGCGCCCGCGATCAGGGCTTCGCATCGAAAACGTCGGCGGGTTGTCCCCCGGGCCCAGGTGCGACACCTTCCCGAAGTGGAACGCCTTGCTCGGATCGGCCGGCGGATCGTGCGTTTCGTCGAGGCCGCCGAACGGAAACTTCAGGTGCTCGCCCGCGTAGTTGAAATGGAGCATCGCGTCCGGACTGCCCATGTCGATACGCTGCCGTTGCGTCACGTCGACCGGCCGCAGTCGCTTCAGCGTCTCGTCAAGCGTGAGATCCTTGTTGTGCCAGATCCACACGCGCTCGGCCTCCGGCCAGGTCTGCCCGTTGTCGTACGAACGGTGCAGCAGAATGCCTGACTCGTCGCCCCACGGCGAATGGCAGAAGTCGTGGTAATAGGGGGACTTGATCCCCTCACCCGTGCTGTAGTCGACGCGCTTGAGACGATGCGCCACTGCGATCTCACCATCGCCGAAGTTCCAGATGCCGCCCCGGTTCGGATGGCTCGCGTAGATGTCCTTGTCGTAGAACACCTTGATGTGTCCGACGTCGCGCACGCCGACGCGCTTGACGCCGACTCTCTTTCGGATGGGGTACTCAGCCATGTTGTGCAGTATATGTGTTGCGCCGAGGCGGGAAGAACCACGGATGAACACGGATGGCGTTGCGGACGCTCGTCTCCGCATGCCCATCGTCTCCGGCGAACCGCGTGGCGTCAGCCCGCAGGTCGGACGTGCGCCACGTCAGTGCGCCGCGCGGACCCGTCGAATCGCGTGAAGTCATGTCGTATTGAAAGTCGGGAGCTGGGATGACGCCCACATGGCATTTGACCCGTGGGCTTACGCCGGCTTACGCCCACGGTTCGCCAGTGTCGTGCGCATCTTGGGGCGATCACCCATGCCGTGTTTGCCCCCCCGCGTCACCACCCCTCCGTCACGAAGTCGTGCTGCAGCACGACCTGCTGCCCGCCCGGACCCCCGACGACCAGCGTCAGGTCGCAGCGCTCGGCGGGCACGAGCCCGTCGATCGCGACCACCGGCGTGTGCGTGGCGCGCGACGTGTCGATGAACCGGCGGTGATTGTCACCACGGTTCAGCCACCCCCACACGCGCACGGGATGGCTCGCCGAAAGGCGCACGGTCGCGCTGTGCGATGTCCGGTCGACGCCGCGGATCATCGCGGTGACCGGATCCGCGGCGTTGAGCCGGGCGGCATGATCCATGAGCGTCCGGCGCATCCCGCGCAGCGCTCCCGCGTCCGCGCCGGCCAGCACCTTCTCCACGCAGCCGTCAAGATGGGCCAGCGCCTGCCGCGCCAGGTCCGCGTCCTGAACTTCGAGCGCCGCCGCCTGCTTCACGATCCAAAGCAGCTTGTAGTCCTCCCAGCCGTCGCGGTACGCCTCGAGCCGGCGGCTCGTCACCGGGCCGTCGTGGCCCATGTAGATGAAGCCCGTGTTGGTGAACGGCCCCTTCGGCGCCACGTCGGGAAAACCGTCGTAGCGCCCCCACCACCTCGGCGCCGTGAAGACCCAGTAGCCGTAGCCGTCGAGCCCGAGCTTCCATGCGAGCCACGGGCGGCTGCGCAGCATCCCGTGCGACGAGTCGGGATCGGCGCGCGGATACGCGGTGCGCTCCGGCGTGCGCCAGAAGTTGTGCCGGTACGCCCACCAGGACTTGCCGGTCTTCAGGAAGAACATTTCCGCTTCGGCGCTGCGCCCGTGTCCGAGCCCCTTGGGCGACAGCCACGGACTGTAAGGGACGATTACGTCGATATAGGGCTCGGCCTTCTTCAGGGTTTCGAGATCCTCGATGCGGTTGGCCCAGATCTGAATGTCGGGATCCGCCTCGCGCACGAGCTTTCCCAACGGCAGGAACTGCTCGCCGATGTGCTCGTCGTTCATGTACAGGCCCCACCGATCATGCGGGATCCCATAATTGTCGCGGATATGTCGCGCGAGCATCCTCATGTACGTCACGAAGTTTCGCTGCCACCGCTCGTGGCCCTCTTCGAGGAAATGCGGGCCCCATCGGCCCGTCCCGGTTCGCTTGCTGATCGTCAGCCCGCAGACCAGGTAGTCGTGGTGCGTGAACCGGCGGCGCTGCATCATCCGGTCGAACTCGTCGAACTTGATGCCGATGATCTCGTGGTTCTCGTCGAGGATGGGCGGGGGGCCGCCGTCGCGGTAGGACATCTGCACGACGTTGGAGCCGGTACGCTCCATCAGCTCGACGTAGCGTTCGTTCGGGCCCCGGCCTTCGCCCATCCAACCGCTCGCCGGCGGGTACGTCCAGAACGTCACCCAGATCGGCACGCGCTGCGGCAGCACCACCGGCGCGACCTTCAGCTCGAACGGGATCTCGAGCGTCGGGCCGCTGCGCCGCGGCGTGAGCTTCGCGCGCCCCTTCCACAGGCCTGACGGCATCCCGCGCGTGTCGATGAGCACGAAGTAGCTGCCGGTCTCGCCGGGGCCGAGGTTCATCCCGTTGGCTCCCCCGGCGCGCGGCAGCGGATCAGGCACGAGCTTTTTCAGGCGCGTCAGCACGTAGTCGACGACGTGAACCTGCACGCGGTCGGCTCGCATCAGCAGCATGTTCGTCTTCTTCGGCCCCCAGCCCAGCGACTCGTGGCGCACGTCGGCGAAGTCGAATCGGATCGGAAGCGTTGTCGCGGCAAGGTTGCGCACGTGCAGCACGACCGGCACGTATTCGCCGCACGCGGCCGAGACGCGGATGGCGTCGACCCGGGCGCGCGCCTGCGACCCGGCCGTGCCCTGCACCTCGATCTGCACGTCACCGCTGCCCGTTGAATGGGGCCACACCGGGTCGTACGGCTCGCTCGTCCACACCTCGTACCGGGTCACCGATTCCTTGGCGTTCAGCGCCTCGAGATTGAGACCTTCGGCATGGTCGTTCATCTCCTTCAGCTCGATCGGCTCGTCGCTCGCGAACAGGTAGACCGGCTTCCAGATGCCCCCTCCGGCGTTGCCACCGGCGAGGACGCGCACCGCGACCTGGTTCGCCCCGGCGCGGAGAAGGTTCCTGACGTCCAGGGCAAAAGGCGTGACCCAGAACCGGGGGCGCGCCTCGCTCTTCTCGTCGAGACCCTCGCTTTCCAGCGTGTGCTCGCCGGCGCTCTTCCCGTTGATCCACACCCACGCCTGCTCGTCGACGCAGGTGAAGTAGAGATAGACGTGCTTCTTCGCGAGGATCGCGTCGGGGACCGCGTGCTCGACGCGGTACCACGCGACGTCCGAATCACCTTCCAGCCCCTGCTTGCGCCAGCCCTCCCAGTCGTGCGTGCCCAGCGACGTCCACTGCGCGTCGTCGTGGTCGGCGCTGAACCACTGCTGCTTCACGCCAACGTCATCAGGATCCAGACGAATCCGCCACGCGACCGGCAGCGCGTCGTGATCGACCGCCGCAGCGGCGAGGGAGGTGGTCAAGAACAAGACGATGAATGCGCGCAGGATTCGGCTCGACATGATGACGCAAGTGTAGCCGAAAGGAAGGCAGACCCCGTCACGACATCACCATGGCATCCGACCCGCGGGCTCACGCCGCGCGTTCGCCATACCGCGCTAACAAGGCACCCGATCTGTCGGCGAACCGCGCGGCGTCAGCCCGCGGGTCGAATGGCATGGTTGCGTCATACCGACCGCAGCGCCGGCTTCGCGCATCGGACGACGTACCATGAACGCATGACTTCGCCGGCGCACCTGCGAAGATCAGTGTCCCGCCTCGCACTGCTGACCGTCGTCGCCGCGGCGCCGACGGGTCGTGCCCTCGCTACCAACGCGCCCGTCCCCCACCGCCCCGTCCTGTTCCACGTTTCCTTCGACACCGACGCGATCACGGACGACTGGCCGCGCGCCGAACGCGCCGCCGGCGCGCCCGGCTGGCTGAACCGCCCGGGCCGATCGATCGCGCTCGATCCCGAAGGCGCATTCGGCCAGGCGGTGCGCTGGGTCCCGCCGCGCACCGTGCTCGGCTGGGACGCCGCGCACAACCTTCGATCCGAGCAGGGCACGATCGCGTTCTGGCTCAAGGTCGGGGACAACGCCGCCACCGAGCAATCGCATCTCGTGATCGTCTACGGCATGCCGCAGCCGCTGTACTTCGGCCACCCGTTCCTGCGCCTCGACTTCGAGCGTTGGACGGCCGGTCTCGACTTCAACGGCGCGCGCCGAGAACTGATCCGCAACGCGGCCGGACTGAAGCGCGACACCGCGGGCAAATGGGTTCACTGGGCCGTGTGCTGGAACGCGCGCCGCGGCGCGTTCGCGCTGTACGTCGACGGCGAGCGCCTGATCCGCAACCCGACCGACGAGCCGTGGCTGCCCGAGCGCGCGCTCGACCAGATCGGCCTCGGCAACCGCGTCGGCCCGCACCAGGTGTGGGGACTGAGCCCGCTGGAGAAGTCATTCGATGAGCTGTGGGTCTTCGATCGGCCGCTGACCCGCGCGGAGATCATCACGCTGCGCGACCGGAACGTGCCACCGCGCGACGAGGCGCCCCCTCCGCCGCCGTCGCCGGACGAGTTGCTGCGGTTCCGGAGGCTGGAGACCGGGCTCGCGAAACCGGCATCGCTGCCCGAGCTTCGATGCGGATCGCGGGCCCACCGCGTGACCTGGCCGTTCATCCGCCGCGCGCGATCGGTGCGGGCCGACATCCACAAGGTGCTCGACGGCAAGCACCTTGAATACTGGCCGCTGTTCAGCGGATGGACCTACTCCAACGGCCGGGAGCGGCTGAACCTGGAGCTTGACGAGCATGACGGCTTCGACTGGGTGTACGTCAAGGGCAGCATCAACGGCAGGCTGTTCGCGGGCACGCCCGACGAGATGGAGCTGCGACTCGAGCACCCCACCACGTCGCACTGGATGGAGCACCACTGGATCCGGCTGGAACGGCCGCTGAGCCATCGGCGCGTCACGGTGACGCGCATGAACCAGGGCCGCATCGACGAGATCCGATTCGTCCGTCTCGAGGCCACCGACGCCAGCGACGCAACGCCGTCGACAACGTACCGGCTGCGACGCCAGGCCGAGCCGCACGAGAAGACGGTCATCCGCTACGAGCCGTGGGATCGCACGACGCTCGAGCTGACACCGGATGCGCTATCGGATCGCCCCGAACCGATGAAGCTGCCGACCGGACGCCTGCTCCACCTGCAGAGCGCACCGTTCGACGACGACGGTGACGTCGGCAGCACGCGGATCACGTTCGCGTTCGACGCACTCGAAGACGGCACCGCGATGCATCTCGAGCTGATCGACCCGGTGTACGAGATGCGCCGCCTGTGCACGTTCGAAGCGACTCTGCGACGGAACGACGACCCGCGCACGCTCGACCTGCACCTGGACCACCGCGACCTGAAGATCCGGCGCGGCCGCCGCCTCTGGTGGATCGCCTGCTTCGATCGCGACGTCGCGCTCGACCTGCATCGCTCGACCCTCACGACGTACCGCGCGGCGCCCCGCTCCGACCAGTTCGTCACCGACCAGGTCGGCGCGATCAGGGATCTCTACAACCTGCTGGCGACAGGCGACCCGAGCCAGGTTCCGGGCGACCCGCGCCGGACCCGCCGGTCGCTCGACGAGCTTCTCACCATGGCGGAGGACGTGCATCATTTCGCGCCGGAGCACGCCCTGGCGCGGGCGGTGATCCGGCGTACCGGGCGGCATCGATCGAAGTGGACGCCTGAAGCGCGGGCCCGCCACGTCAAGCTGCCCGCCCCCGACGACACGTTGCCCGACGACGGCGCGCCGCGCTGGGCGCGGGCCGGCCGCGCCGCGCTGAAGGCGCTGCGGCGGCACCCCGACTGGTGGATCAGCGAGCGCCAGGCGCCGAACGGCGAGTTCGGCGCGTCGGCCAACGACGACTGCGACCTCGTCGGCGACTGGACCGGCCTCGCCCTGATCGGCGATCCGGATCGGAAGATTCGCAATGCGGACCTGCGCCTGTGCGACTACGTCTGGCGAAACACCCTCGACGACGGCGTGAGCCGCAGGACGATGGATCTGACGCACGCCTACGAGGAAGGCACGTCCATGCTGCCGCGCACCTTCCTCCTGCACTACGGCGACCCGGTGCTCTTCGAGCGCAACTTCGGCCCCGCGCGCTTTTTCATGCACACCCTGACCGGCGTCAATGCGGCCGGACATCGTCACCTTCGCAGCGACACCTTCGGGCGGTCCGAGCTTCTGGATCGGGAAGGTCACCGACAGGACATCATGTCGTTCGAACCCGGCACGCCGGCCCTGCTCGTGGCCTGGTACAACGGGCATCCCGACGCGCTCGCCGCGATCCGCGAGCACGTCGACGCCTGGCTCGACCACGCGCGGCCGGGCGAGGGCCGCTTCCGCCGCTCGTTCTGGGGCGCGCACCCCGTCGACTTCGAGTCCGACGAGCACAAGCCGGGCCGCGTCTGGAGCCTGCGCAACGCGATCAACCCGCATCTCTTCTTCATGTACGAGCAAAACGGCGATCCCAGGTACTGCGCCTACCTGCTCTACCACTGGCGGCACCGCCGGACGCCATGGGGCATCGAGATGAACCGGTATGAGCCGGAGAGCCCCTCGTGGTACCGGCTGCTCCAAGCGCGCGGCGTCGATCTCGCGTTCGCCGACGACTACCTCCTGAATCCGAAGCACCCCCTCGCCAACCCGCACGTCGGCGGCAAACACGACAACCAGAGCCGTCCGTTCGCCCTGCGCTATCTCGTCTCCGCGGACAAGGCGCACCTTGTGGAAGGCGTCATGGACGCCTGGCGCTTCATGCTGGAGGAGGGACCGATGGTCACCGAGGCCGGTCTCCAGGCGGACCGCGTGAGCATCAAGGGGCAGATGGCGTTGTCGGAGATGTTCCTCGGCGGTGTGCCCGACGCGACGCGTTACCTGGGCTACTGGTACCACGCGGTGAGCTGGGAGTCGTGCGGTGACGATGTGTCGCGCTTCGTCCTGCACCACGACGACCGGTCGATCAAGGTACTCCTCTACAGCTTCGAACCGGCGCCGACAGCGATCGGCATGCGCGTATGGCGCCTCAGGCCGGGCCGATACGCCGTGCGGTTCGGCACGGACGACGACGGCGACGATGTGATCGACGAGATGCTTTCGCGCGAGACACATGATGTCAATCGCTTTTCAAGACTCGATTTCACGATCCCGCCGCGCCGCACATGCGTGATCGAGCTTCGGCTGGACAAGGCGGCGGCCTCCCTCGGCCCGCGACCCGACCTCGCGATCAGCCATCTCGACTGCACGCACGATCCCAAGACCGGCGCGCTGACCGTCCTCGTGCACAACATCGGCGTGAAGGAATCGGGCCCGTTCACCGTGGAGCTTCGTCGTGACGGTGAGGCGCTGACGCGGAAGCGCTTTGAAAACCTGAGCGCCCCGATGGACCTGCGGCCGAGCATCGTCCCGGCGACGTTCAACGGCGTCGTGACAACCGACGGCATCGAGGTGCGGGTGGAGCCGGAGGAAGGCGTGCGCGAGATCACGAGGGTCAACAACCAACTGCGTTGGGCAGCGCCGTAGTGGCGTCGCGGAAGGCACCAGACGCCCATGCCATTCGACCCGCGGGCTCACGCCGCGCGGTTCGCCATGCCGCGCTGACCAGGTGCTCGAGGTTCCGGCGAACCGCGCGGCGTCAGCCCGCGGGTCGAATGTCATGGGGGCTTCAAGACAACCGCAGCGCAATAAAAACCGAAGAGCGGGCGAACCCGCTCTTCGGCATGGAATTCAGAATCAGGTTGTCGATTCAGCGCCGACGACGCGGCATCAAGGCCAGTCCGCCCAGCCCCAGCAGCACGACCGAGGCCGGCTCGGGGATGGTGAGGACCAGTTCGGGACGCAGCGGAATGTTCGAATCATCGCTGAGCCGAAGGTTGGTGCCCTCGCCCTGGTTGTCGCCGATCCGTCCGATGTAGACACCGAGACCGGTAAGGGCGCCGTTCTTGAACAGGTCGGTGACGTCGTGGTCGAATGTCGCGACGTTGGGGTAGTCGTTGCCCGACGAGATGCCGAGGGACCCCAGATTAATAATCGTCGTATCAGCGGCATTCGAGAAGAAGTCCCGCTGGTCCCGGGGGCCACAGGTATTGCCGTTGTCGCAGACGCCATTGTTGAAACCGTTCTCGGTCGTGATGCCGTTGGCGATACCGGTCGTGTTGAACGCCTCGCTCATGTCGCCGAAATAGGCGCCAGCAATGCTGTTGGTCGGATCGTCCACCAGCGCCGCGATGATCATGTCGGACGCTTCGTTGCCAAGCCCTTCACCCAGCCAGGCCAGGCGGAGGTGAGCCGAAATGATTTCGGCAGGCGCCGGCATCGGCGTGTTGGAGCCGTCGGTCGAGATGGCATTCGGGTTGAATTTCATCAGCGCGCCAAGGGTCTGGTTGCCGAAGCTTCCAAGCGTGTCGCCCCCGCGCGCGCCGTTGTTCATTCTGGCAACGTCGTTGGGGCCATCAGGATCCCCACTGTCCTTATGCCCGCGCGCGACGATCGTGTCCTGAATGACGGAGACGAACCCAGGCAGATCGGCGTCGGAGATGTTGTTGCCGCCCTGCGTGAAATCATTCGTGTCCCCTGCGTCGCCGGTGCTCAGCTTCTTGAAGCTGATCACCGTCTGCGCCCACGCCGGCGAGCCCACCGCGATCAGCAGCGCGCACGTCAGCGCCCATTGTGCCTTGCGATTCGTCATGTTCTTTCCTTTCCTTGCCTTGCCTTCTGAGATGGCTACGCAATGTGAAACACCCGGGGCCAACACCGGCCTCGGGCATGAGATACCTCAAGCTTCGTCCCGAAACTTCAAAGATCACCTTGAGCCGTCGATTCGCCCACTCGCACGGATTCTCCAGAGCTTTCAAGACCGCCGACCAGGACGTGCGCACCTCCGAATGGTCCAGACAATTAAATCACCAATGTGCCCGTTTGTCAATACGCTTGGGTGCGGCGAAGGGGGGGATTTTAGGGGAATATTCGGGAGTTCAGAGGACGTTACACGTCCCCCGAAGTGTCGACACGACCGGACGCGCTTGCTGTACAACTGTACATATGGATCAGATCCGGTTCGAATGGGACGAACGGAAGAACGCGGACAACCAGCGTAAGCACAAGATCTCCTTTGAAGAGGCCCAGACCGTATTCTTCGACGAGAACGCGATCCGATACTTCGATCCGGATCACTCCGGGGACGAGGACCGCTTTCTCATGCTTGGATTGAGCTTCGTGGTTCGGGTCCTCGTGGTGTGTCACTGCTACCGGGAGGACGACTCGGTGATCCGAATCATCTCCGCCCGAAAAGCCGATAAGCGGGAGCAGGCGAACTACTGGAGCTAGATCATGAGAAAACACTACGACTTCGCCAGCATGAAGGGCCAGAAGAACCCCTACACGAAGCGGCTGAAGCAGCCGGTCACGATGCGTCTGGATCGACCCGTGATCGCCTATTTCAAGAGCCTCGCCGAGGAGATGGGCATGCCCTACCAGAACCTGATCAACCTCTACCTGAGAGACTGCGCTCTGAATCAGAGGAAGCTGAAGATCACCTGGGGATGATGCCTTGCGGGGAGCCGCACCCCCGCGTAGCTGAAGTCGCCAGACTTCAGATGATCCCGCTCGGGACACCGAGTCAGCTCCGCAGTGTGGCCACTTCGGCTACGAGGCGCCCCCTACCGTGTCCGTATGCCCCGTGAAACCCGGTCCGCCCGCGGCCACGTAGCCGTGGCTGGCGCCCGACGTCTCAGGGCTGACCCAGAACGCGTAGAGCCGCCCGTCTGACAGGCTGAAGCGCAACCGCACCGCCTTGCCCGCGATCGCCGACAGGTCATCCGACCCGGACCACGTCACGTGGTGGCGCGTGCTGTCCACCCCGACGCGCTCGCAGTTCGCGAACGTGAACGGCTCGATGACCGTGCCGCCCGTGTCCAGCACCTCCGCCCGCAACTCGCCCCCCGCGCAATCCGCGTTGACGAACAGGTGTCGACCTTCGAAGCGCACCGGCCGGGTCGTCAGCGTGCCGCCTCCGGCGCCGCCGTCCATGGACGCGAAGCCGTCGCGCCGCATCACCGCGATGCCGGTGCTCGCGTCGCAATCGCGCGATGCCCTCGGCTCACCCCCGTCGCCGAGGCGTCCGCACCCGGCGCGGCCGCTCACGTAGAAGTGAAGCTCGTCGTCCCGGACCAGGCAGATGCCGCCCGCCGGCTGGACGTTGCCCCAGTTCCAGTCGCCGCGCGTCTCGGACACCGGCGCGATCGGCGTGCGCAGTGGCCGGTCCCAGTGGAAGCCGTCGCGGCTGAACCCGAGCTGGACCTGGTTGCGCTTCGGCCGGTCGTCGTGCACGCCCGGGTAGTAGGTCTCCAGGATCGCGAACGCCCCGAGCATGACGCTCTCATACGCCACGGCGTCGAGGTCGTAGATCTTCGGCTGACCGCAGTCCGTCCCGGGATGGATCGGGTCGCGCAAATCGGTGTGCACCCACAGGTACGGCTCGTCCGCCTTCACCCACATCGGCGACTCGGTGAGATCCTCCTGCTCCCAGTAGCGCACGATTCGCTCGGCGTCGCCGTGGCCCTGCACCGACTTCGGGATGTCCTCGTAGCCCGAGACCGGTCCGATCGCCTTGAGGCTGAAGACCCACACGCCGCGGAACGGGTTGTAAAAAATAGTGCCGCGATCGAGACAGTCGCCGGCGCGCGTGATCTCGTCCGACCAGTGGATGCCGTCGGCCGAGAAGTGCAGCGCGAAGCCGCGACGCGGTTTCTTCTCGAATCGGTACAGCACGAAGCGGCGCTGCGGGTCGGTCGCGTTGAGGTCGAGCCAGACGATCGACGTGTCGCGGTTGCCGGGATGCACGATGTTCGTGCCGGGCACGACGTCCAGTTCGGGCTTCTCCCAGTGAATCCCGTCGGTCGACGTCGCGTAGCAGGTCGCGTAGAGCCGACCGGCCATGTACCACATCTTGAACAGCTTGTCGGCGGGGTCGTACCAGACGCCGTCGCTGAAGGGAATCGCGAACGGTCCCTTCATCGGGATGCCGCTACTGACCGGCACGAACACGCCTTCGTCCTCCCACGGCCGGTCCGGCTCGAGCACGGGGCTGGCCGGGTGATACTCCGCCGTGTGATACGTGCGCTGCAGCGTCGTCTCGTCGATCAGAAAGTCATCGACGAAGAGCTGGCGCCCGACGTCGATGGGAATGACCTCCGGCGGCGATTGAAGATACGGAGGCATCGATGGCTCGAGGCTGAGCCGCTCGTAGCGCGGAGGCCAGGCGTCGGGGAGGACGATGCCGTTGGGGAGGGTCTGATTGGGCATGGGGGCATATTAAGCTATTAGTCGTTAAGCCAATCGTTAACGACTAATAGCTTAATCAGGCCGCCAGTCCGTCGCCCGCTGCGCTCAATCAAAAAACGCCGGTGCGATCACCATCGTCGGGCCTTCCGCTTCGTACGACGGGTCATCAGACGGCACGCAGCTTGACCATGCCGCCTGCAGCCATGGGGACGCGGCGTCGTCCGCCTCGTCGTCGCGCACGTACGAGAATGCCGTCGCCGCGCAGCGGCGCGCTGCTTCCTCCGTCGCAGCACGGACGATCACCTCGCCGCGCCAGGTGCTGTGCTCCCATTCGGCGCTTTCCACGTTCAACGGCTCGAGTTTGAAGATCATGATTCACCTCACCGAGTGCAAGCCCCCCCTTTGTAAGGGAGGGTTGGGGGGGTGTCCCATTGTCCAGACCTGGCGTTCGCGGGGTTGCCGGCGCAGCCCGCGCCATGACCTCTTGTGGCACTTCGTAACTCGTGGTGGCTATCCAGCGTGCCCCGGTCACTCGACCCGGAACGAATACAGCTTCGCCCGGGTCAGCTCGAATTCGATCCGGGCATCGGTTCCCGACAAGGCGCTGACGTCGTCACCTGTCTCCCACGCCACCACGCGATCGAGATCATCGCCAGGCCCGATCGGAACGGCATCTTCGATGCCCCGCCCGCTGACCGTCGCCGCGTTATCCGTGCTGCGGAATCCAACCCGGATCGATCCGCCTTCCTCGACGGTCGCGTTCACCTGCAGCCGCCTTCCCGAGAAACCCAGCGGCCTCGTTACGATACGCCCCGACTTCTCTTCGGCGTTGATCGACGCAAAGCCGTCGCGGCGCAGACGGCTCACGCCGGTCGACCATCCCCTGATCGCGTCGCCGCGCTCCCGGGCGACGGGACTGCCCTTCGCGCAGTAGTAGATCCGGATCTCGTCGTCGACAAGCAGCATCGCCGTCGGCTTGACGACCCAGCCGTCCCAGCGATCCTGGTACGGCATGAACGGCTGGCCGGCGCCGACACGCGTCCAGGTGCGCGCGTCGCGGCTGCAGTCGAGCTCGACATTCATTGCGTGCCCGCACTTCATCTCGTCGAGCGCAGGCTGATAGATCCAGTGCATACCGATGTACAACCCCTCGTAGGGATATCCACGGTGGCCGTAGATCTGCTGTCCCTCCTCACGGCCGAACAGCGTGGGTACGGGACGCGACCAGTGCACCAGGTCGTCGCTCTCCATGATGCCGCGACATCGCTGCTTACGCGGGATGACGAACTTGACATCACCGATGTACCGGCGGCGGTAGGGATCCCACCAGAATCGCGTGGTGTCGCCGACGCCGCTCTGCGGGTACGCATACCCGTCGAGGCTGGGGATCAGGCAGCGCGACAGGTCGCCGGTCCAGTGGATGCCGTCCGGCGACGTGTGCAGGTAGTAGCCCTCGCGGATCGTGTCCTCGCCCGTGTCGCGGTTTCTCCTTTCCACGCAGACGAGCGCCTTGAACCGCCGCGCGGGATCCGCCTCCCACGGCTCGTGGAACAGCCCGTGCATGTGGCCGTAGGGGATGACGATGTTCTTCTCGGGCCAGCCGTCGATCGCATGCAGGCCGAGTTGCGGGCGGGGCCATTCGAGCCCGTCATCGCTTACCGCGTAGCTCGTCGCGAACCGGGTCTCCTCGCGGTCGCCCCAGTCGTGCCAGTTCTGTCCCGACCAGTACCACATGCGAAACCGCGGCGCCTGATCGAACTGCAGGACGTGCAGCACCTGCACGCGGAAATCGTTCTCGTCCGCGGCGAGGACGGGGCGGTCCCGGCAGGGTTCGGGCTGGTGGACCTGGCGGGTCACGTCCGTCGCCGAGGCGATCAGGGCGTTGTCGACGAAGAGCTGGCGCTCGTGACCGATGCGCATCGCCAGGTCGCCCGACTTCATCGGGAACATCACGCCCTCGGTGGCAAGGCGGCGCCAGACGCCGGATACTTCGGCGACGTCGCACGGCTCGGTCAGGGACGGGGCGATGCCGGGGTCGTCGAGAATCTGTCGCTGCGTGTGCATTGGACAGGGCCCACGATACCGGCTCTCCCGGGTGCCACGACGGTCACTCACGGAGACCCAGCGGCTCCGAGGGTGGCCCGGGAACGTAAATTGATTTTATTACTATACTTAGAGCTGAAATGGGCGAGAATTGGCTTGACGTGATTTCATGCGGTCCCTACGATACCGCGTGCATGAATCGGAGACTTGGTGGGGACTCATCACGCCCCTTCGAGCTGACGGCGGAAGCAAAGGATCAAAGACTGCCTCGCAAGCGCAAGGATCTGGACATGAACGCGCGGTCCGCGTCGGTCGCGTGCCGCAATCCTGCTACCCATTGTTTGCCTCTTCAAGAGAACTGAAAGGAGACATCATGACCCGGCAAACGCTTCAGTGGACACTCGCTCTGACCGTGCTCGTCGCAATGAGCTACGCCGCGTCGGCGCAGACCGTCATCAGCTTCAAGAAGCTGAACAGCGGCGACGCGGGAGACACTTCGACCCCCAACACCATGGACGCAGCTGCAGGATTCACCGACATCCTCCAGGACGCGGTCGTCGGTCACGGCATTGACCCGGGTGGTTTGGGCGGCGTGCTGGGCCAAGGTGACCTGGCCCGACTCAACAGCGGCGCGCGCAACGGCGACACACTGGGCGCTTTCGGCAATATCAACCTCTCGGCGCTCATGAAGTTCAACCCCAATGCTGTTTCGACCGACGGGTCCAGCACGCCCATGCCGGCCCCGGGCGAGATCATATCGGCCACCTTGCGCCTCACCTGGATCGGGAGCCTGTTCAGCGGCAATCCCGACAACAACGGATCTGATTTCGTCATGGCGGCACTGGTAAGCGATGCGTCCAACTCCATCAACGCGAACACCTATTTCGGTGACATGGCAGAGGCGGCCAACTCCGCCGGCGTCGCTCTCGGCATCACGGGGGAGAACGGCTTCAACAATGGGGTCTGTGACACCGTGACGACCTGCGGCCCCAAGGACCAGCGTGATTTCTTCTCCAACGCCGCGGACACCCTGCATTTCGACATGACGCAGTTTCCGAATCCCGAAGGTGAGCGATTCACCATTGACCATGACGTCACCGCCTTGTTCGACAGCGGAGCGCTCACGGGCAACGGCATCTACATCGGCAGGATCGGACAGGACCGGGTCAATGGTTCGAACCTCCGGCTCAGCGAGGACAGCACCGTCGCCGATCGCCCCATGCTGATCCTGACCATTCCCGAACCCGCCTCGGTCGCCCTGCTGGCCCTGGGTGGCCTGGCCCTGCTTCCGCGCCGCCGGCGCTGAGCGCAGGCAGAGATTCTGATCGAGTTTTCAGCCGAAGAGCGGCACGTCCGCTCTTCGGCTTTTGTCATGCGCGGCAAGCGTGGGGTGAGTGGCAACGCTGCCGCCGAACCCAAGCCGCAATGGCATTCGACCCGCGGGCTTACGCCGCGCGGTTCACCATCGCTGGCGTTTGGATCAAGAGTCGGCTCACAGTGTGCACACACTCGGCGAACCGCGCGGCGCAAGCCCGCGGGTCGATTGCCATGACCGTCTCATGCCGCACATGACTCTCTTTCGCGTGCTCACGCGAAGTCGAACGCCCAGATCGTCCCGCGTGTGATGCGCACCTGCGCCGTCATCGCCGGATCGCGCGGCAGCGCCGCGGCGCCCTTCCAGCGCACCTCCCCACCGCGCACATCGCCCGCGAGCGGTTCGCACTCGTCGAAGCCGTACCCCGCCATCACTTCGCCCTGTCCATCCATCAGCGCCGCGCGCACTTCGCCGTCCGACTCCGTCGTCATGTTCAGCGCCAGGCGCGGCGGATCGCCATCCGCCCCCGCCCGCTCCAGTTCGATCGTCTCGGTCAGCGGCGCCTGGAAGCCCAGCAGCCGGTTCGTCGGCCACGACGCCACGCCGATCACGCTGATGCCCTTCTCCCTGAGGACGGCCGTACGCTGCGGATCGGGCTTCCAGTCCGTGTCGAGGTACGCGCCGTGCCGGTGCCGTGCGCCGCAGAAGTACAGCCGGGTCTCGTCGCCCACCTCGATCGGGCACGCAGCGGTGTAGATTCCGTGGCGCCCCCACTCGGGCAGGTCCGCCGCGCACAGCCAGTCGGCGCGACCGGGGAAATGGCGCCACTTGCCTCGGTGACCGACCTGGTAGACGAGGCTCACGTCAACCCGCCCGTACACCCCGTACTGGTGGACGCCATGGCTCATGGGCAGCGTGTGCCGGAACGGCCAGAGAAAGCCGACGGTGACGCCGGGGGTCGGCAGCAGGCCCACGCCGTAGTAGTCGGCGCTGTTGAAGCCGCGCGACACGGCGATGACATCGTCGAACTCGTCGGGCACGAAGGCACTGATCGGCTCGGACGCATGCTCCCTCGTCCAGTGCGACGTCCAGTGGGTGCGGCGCGGGATGCCGCCCACCCACATGATGCGTTTCATCGAGACGAGCGCACGGTCGAGCCACGGATGCCAGGTCGAGGTGATGACGTCATGGCCGGTATAGACGGGCCGGTCAGGATCGAACTCCCAGTGGATCCCGTCGGCCGAATGCGCGGTGAAGTAGCCGCGCGCCCGGATCGGGTGCTCGGGCAGATCCGGTCTCGGCTTGGCCCATCCGAACGCGCGGTAGCGCATCGCCGCCGGCGCGCCCGGATCGATGAAGACCGACGGGCTGTGAAACGGCATGTCGGTGAGGTGGTTGTCCTTCGAGCCGCAGACTTCCCGCACGCCGTACGACGGACGCCGCCACGTCAGACCGTCGTCGCTCTCGGCGCACGCGACGCAATTGCTGTCGTGGGTGAAGTCCCAATCGGCAGGCATCGCCTGGTACCACATCCGGTACGTCCCCCCGTCGCGAATGACCGACCCGTAGATGATCGCGCCCACGCCGTCGGCGTCGGACCCCGGCGCCAGCACGGGCTCGGAACGCACGTTCGGACGGCGCTGCACGAATTGCATGCCCGGCGTGACGGAAAGAATCTGCGGATGACCCTCGCATGCGAGTTGCATGGAGGCACTATAGGGGAATCATTAAGCTGTTAGTCGTTAAGCCAATCGTTATTTGTCATTTCGGACTCGGGTCGCGAGAAGTGTCGGCGCGGTAGGAGCCGCCCTTTCGGGCGGCCCCCCGCACAGATCCCAGCGTGCGGGACTACCGCACTGGGCTCCTACC
>NYZC01000164.1 GCA_002686995.1 Phycisphaeraceae bacterium
CAGCGGTTCCGCAATAGCCCTTTTCGTTGAGCACTTATCCGTCGTTCTGACAGCGGCTTGCGTCCACAGTTGACCTGATGAGCAAATTCGCATTCGATTGAGGCTTGACTTTTGCCGATAATCTGGTATATTAATATGATGTCAGACAAACGCCGGCCCGTGCCTCGGGCCAGCATGACCGCGCGAGAGCGCCGATGGCGCTCTCAATTGGCTCAGTTGGTCTCTCAGCGCCGATTCATCCGTGGCACGCTCCAGGAGCGTCACCGGGTGTGTGGCAAGCCCAATTGCCGATGCGCCCAGGGACAGAAGCATCGGGCGTTGTACCTGGTGGTGTCCAAGGACGGACGGTCACGCCAGCTGTATGTGCCCGAGAAGTTCGAAGCGACGGTTCGGGAGTGGGTGGAGAACTATCACGACCTTCGAGATCTCATGGAAAAGATCTCCGACTTCAACTGGGACAAGGTGCAGAAAAGACAGGGATAGTCATTCTTCGCCGCATTCTGGCTTATGGCCAAAAAATCTGTCGCCTCAAGGACCTGACCCTTCGCGTCCATGACCGGCGCAAACGGCCGCGGATCGCCACTTCGATCATCGTCCGCGGTGCGTTGGTCATGATGTTGACACGACTGGGGTCGCTCAATGCGCTGGAGCAGACTCACAAAAGCTCGTTTTGGCGGCGCTGGTTGGAGGGTGATCTGCCCAGCGCCGACACCGTAGGCCGCGTATGCCAACTGATCGATGTGCAGACGATTCGAGACGTCCATCATGAGCTCTACACACGTTTGAAGCGGGCCAAGGCCCTGATGCCCGCGGCTCATGGGCTGATCATGGCGGTCATCGACGCCCACGAATCGCACGCGACCTACCGCCGCTGCTGCGATGGGTGCCTGCAACGAACCATTCATTTGAAGGAGGGCGACCGGATCCAGTACTACCACCGGACGGTGACCCTGCAATTGACGGGCGCCGACTGGTCACTGTTGCTGGATGCCGAGCCTATTCGGCCCGGCGAAGACGAGATCGCCGCCGCGCTGCGGCTATTCGACCGGGTGGTGGATCGTTATCCCAGAGCCTTCGATGTGGTCGCGGGCGATGGCCTTTACGCTCGAAGCGATTTCTTCAACCACGTGCGGTCGCGGGGCAAACACGTGCTGGCGGTACTCAAGGATGAACAGCGGGACCTTCTGAAAGACGCGCGGAGTCTTTGTGAGCACAACCCGCCCATCGTGAAACAGATGGACCGCGGCTGCCGTCAGTGCTGGGACTTCGAAGGGTTCACGACCTGGCCGCAGTGCCAATATCCGGTCCGCGTTGTCCGGAGTCTCGAGACCCGTCAGATTTGTCGGCAACTGACCGGCGAGACGGAGGAACTGGTCTCCGACTGGTTGTGGGTGACCACGTTACCCAAGGAGAGGGCGCCGACTGGCGTCGTGGTACAGCTCGGTCATGGCCGGTGGACGATCGAAAACCAGGGATTCAACGAGACCACCAACCGCTGGCACGGCGATCACGTGTACCGGCACCATGAAAACGCCATCCTCGCTTTCTGGCTGTTGACCATGTTGGCGTGCAACCTCTTCATGGTCTTCTACCGCCGGAATCTCAAAGATGCGGTGCGTGGCGCCTACGACATGCTCCAGATCGGTCGGATGATGACCGCCGAGCTGTATCAGGGTCTGCTGATCCAACCGCGTGGTCCCTGAACGGGGCACTGACGCCCGCGCGTCCCACACCCACGATCGATCCGCCAAACGCCGCACCGACGGCCACGGCCCTCGGCCGCTCATTCCGGCTCGAATCAGCGACCGCGAATCTGATACACCCGCAATAACGCCCCAAGTGTCGGCACGATCGGCAGTTCGCCGACTCCTTGCGGAATCGCTGAGGCCGGCCGCCGGTCCTTGACCTCGAACTCCAGCCGTGATAAACTATTACGGTCTGGTCGCAGCGGAAAGGAGAAGCCACCGCCCGCGAAACGACGTCACGAAGGTGAAATGACGCATATTGCGTGATGACGGATCACGCACACTTCCCACTTCTTGAAAGGAGATTCGAAATGGTCAAGACCTGTGTCGCAGCAGCCGTCCTCGTGGCGGCATTGATCATGGCGCCGAGCGCCGGCGCATGGAGCTTTGTTGAAGAGTTCGACGGCGAAACCCTGACGAACAACTGGGCCCCCGGCGACAATGCGGCACCGGACTATCCTCTGGGCTGGCAAATGCCCAACGGTGATGAGTTTGCGGCCGGGGTCGGGGGACGAGCCGACGGAAGTTTCGACGGTGATGAAGCCGGACGTCTGCGGGTCCTGAATTCCTCCGCCTTGCCCATGATCGCCGCGCTGGACTTCACTCCAATCACCGCCGGCACGCTCGACATCGGAAGGATGGCGGACGGGACCGGGTGCTGCACCGCCGGCGGCTCGTCGATTCAAATCAGATTGCTCGACAGCGCGAGCAACCTCGCGCTGGAAGTGGTGATGTCAAGCGACGCCGTCGAGGGCAACAGCATCGCCAATTTCTCACAGATGAACGCGGGGACCTTCGTCACCGGCAGCGACGGTATCGTCAAGGGCACGCCTAACGGACCGAGCATCGTGATCGACTTCAACGCGGCGACGGACACGTTCACGGCGGTGGTGACGGACTCCCTCGACAACGGCCCGATCAATCTTGGGACGACCGCGTTCGACAACGCGGTCGGCAACATCGCCCGTCTCGAGCTGATCGTCCCGGCCGCCGCGGACCCCGGCAACCCCGGCATCGGGACCGAGATCAACATGACGCACGTCATTCTCACGCCCGAGCCGGCCAGCGTGGCGTTCCTGGCATTGGGCGCGCTGATGGTGGCACGCCGACGGCGCTGAGCACGAACGTTCATTCGACACCCACGCACCGTCTCGCCTGACCGCGAGGCGGTGCTTTACATTCCGGCGCTTCGAGAAGGAGAACCATCATGTCGAGGAACCACCTCGCCGTGCTGGCCGCCATCGTGGCCGTGCTTCGAATCGTCGCACCGGCCGGCGCATACAGTTTCGTCGAGAACTTCAACGACGGCACCGCCGACGGCTGGACCTTGAGGAAGGATTGGGTACGCGGCTCTTCGAGCCGCGTGGGCGTCGGCGCGTTCGAACTTCTCCTCCTTCTCCGTGCCTCCGTGCCTCCGTGCCTCCGTGCCTCCGTGAGAGACCTTCCGGTCAACGCTCTATCCCGGCAACCACTTCGCCTTCGCCCTCGGATTCGGCCCGAACCGCGTACCCGATACGAACTGCGTGCCCGGGGGCTGGGGGACGCCGCCCGCCGGCGCGTTGGTGTCACCGTCCCAGTTGCCCGAGCGGTGCAGGATCGTCTCGTTCCAGCGGGAGTCCTCCCAGTAACGTCGGATCGCACCGTCCGGATCGGGCTCCATCAGGGAGTATGAATAGAGCTTTGCGTTCCTCAGGTAGATCCGCAGGCACAGGCCGCCGCGATACGTCTCCAGTAGCTGCCGCGGGTCGCGCTCGCAACGCCAGCGGATCTCCTGGTCCTTGCCGTTCGCTTCGATTCCCGAGCAATCGGCGCGCGAGAAGCCCGGCACGACATGGTTGTAGGGCGTGCAGATCTCGGCTTCGATCCGTCCGCCCTGTGCATCGGCGTTCACCAGCAGGCGTGAGGGTGGGCCGTATGGCTTTGTCAGGAGCCATCCTTCCTTTTCTCCGGCGTCGATGGACACCCAGTGATCCTCCGGCATGCGCGCCAGCATGTAGCAGCTTCGCTGGCGGATGTCGCCGGTCTCGCGCAGCGCCCGGCGCAGCTCGTCGCCGTGATTGTGCCGGTCCGTGAGCGCGAGGTAGAAGATGTACGTCTCCCCGTCGATGACCAGCGGGCAGAAACCGGGAAAGAGGTGACCGCCGTCGGGGGCCCCGTCGGGACCGTTGGGGACGACCGACGTGCGATCATCGGGCCGTTCCCAGGTGAACCCGTCGCGCGTGTACGCGAGCTGGATGTCCACCTGGCCGAAGCGGTTGCCGGGAAACGCCTCCGGCCGCGGATGGCGAAGCTCGTAGGCCTCGGAAACCTCGTGTGAGTACTGCGTGTTCAGCATGCCGAGGATGAAGTCCTCGTAACGGAACGGCGCCATGTTCTGGAAGTTGTACATCTCCGGCGCGTCGAGCCGGTCACCCGGCACGAGCACGCGCCCCCGGTCCTCCCAGTTCACGAGATCGAAGCTCTCGTACTGCGACAGGTCGCGCGGCAGGTTCGGCACGCGCCGGCCGAGCACGATGTACTTGCGCCGATCCTCGTCGTAGTAGAAGGTGAAGCCCGCGTCGCTGAGCCCGCGCATGACCGGGTTGACGTGGGTCGGCACCTGCCAGCGCAGGCCGTCCGCGGAGTGGGCGATGCAAAGCGGCACGTGGAAGCCGGCCCACTCGGTCTCGCCGCCGCGCGCCCAGTCGCTGCCGATCGTGAAGACCATCTTGTAACGGCGGGAGGGCGGATCGCTCGGATCGCGGATTACGGTGCCGAGGATCGATCCCATCTGCGGCGTGACGTAGTTGTTGCGAGTCGAGCCGCGGTACGCGCACAGGCCCAGCTCGGGCTTTTCCCAGTGGATGCCGTCCGTGCTGGTCGCATAGGCGATCGTGCGCGGCCCGTGCCAGAAGAAAAGGTCGTCGCTGATCGAGACGACGCCGTACCACATCCGGAACACCTTTTCCTTCTCGTCATAGATCACGCTGAACAGGTCGAGGCAGTCGTCGCCCCGGTCCCAGGGCGCATCGAGACGAAACACCGGCTCGGGATGCTTGATCGCCGGGTTCACCTTCCGCTCGAGATCGTGGACTTCGAGCAGAAACGCGTCATCGATGAGGAGGAACTTGTTGCGGTGTTCGGCGGTCATACCCGCAGCCGCGCCCAGTGCACGGCGAGCCGGTCCGCTTCCGGTCCGCCGTAATGGCTGAGCAGCAGCGTTCCGTCGTCGAGGATCACCGCCGCGGGATGACCAAACGACCAGATGCTCAGGTCGGTCTGCGCTTCGTAGATCGTGATGCCGCCGGCCTCGTCCCACGTCCGACCGTCGTCCCCCGAAGCGATCAACCGCATGCCGCCGGGCGCCTCGCGACGGACGTAGAACATCAGCAGGCGACCGTCCGTGAGAGGAATCGGCGCCGCGATCTGGCCCGTGACGCCAGTCGAGAAGACGTTCTGCCACCTCAGCGTCTCCGCATCACCCCACGCCGCGTGGATGGGCAGGTCCTTCTTCGCCCCGCGGTCCCAGGTCCAGAAGAATCCGACGGCGCGACCGGTGCGCGGGCACAGCGCCTGGCGCTGGTCCCAGTAGAAGACGCGGTCCTGCGGGTGGCGCGTGACCGTCGCGGGAGGGCCGAACGACACTCCGTCCGTCGTGAACAGCGCGTTCGAAGTATGCACGGCTTCGGAACCGTCTTCCTGCTGCTGGAAATTCTCGGTGAGCGATACGTACCCACGGCCGGGAACGGACAGCCCGGATCCCGTGAGGACCATGTTGTTCATCTCACCGGTGTCGATTGCGCGCGGACGCGACCACGTTCGGCCACCATCGGTCGAACGGGCGGAGGCCACGCGCGTAGGCAGGATCGCCTCGGTGTCCATGTCGAAGATGCAGTCGCCCGCGGAGCGATCGACCCAGGTCATCGTCGCGCCGAGCGCGGCGCCGTCGATCTCCCAGACGTCGGCCTCGCGGATCTCACCGTCGCGCCCGTCCAGCACGCGTCCGAACCCCTCGGACACGTTCTCCCACGTCGCCCCGTCGTCGTCCGAGCGCGCGACGACGCAGTTGCCGTCCGCGGTGTCCTTGCCGCTGCCCAGGCGAAAGATCGACAGGATCCGCCCGTCACCCAGACGCCGCAGGTGCGTAAAACAGCAGCAGCGCCGCGGCGGCGCCGCGCTGTCGGCATCGAAGATCAGACCGCGATCGATGATTTCCATGAGCACAACGTCGAGAGGATTGTAATCATCCGCGAAAACGGGGTCAGACCAATCCTGTTCGGCACGGCATTCGCTTGGGAACCCAATTGCAGCGTCCGCGTCTTTGGGTGTTCGAATTGCGTTGCCGAGCCGGGTCGTCCCCGACCCGGTGTCGGCAACGCCCTCCGGGCCGAGACGGCCCGGCTCGGCAAGCGTCCGGAGATACGGAACAACGCAAACGGCAAACACCCGGAGCTGACCCCGGGGACGGCTCTGCCCCGCAACCGCGTGCCGAGCAGGATTGGGTCTGACCCGAGTCTGTCCCCGACTTCGCGTCACGGACGGTGGTGCTTCAGGGCGATCTGATCCACCCTGATGTTCCAGCCGGACAGCTTGAGATGAACCGGCCCCTTCGATGCGATGTCCGTCATGCCGTGCTCGTACGTGCCGAGTCTTGTCTCGCGCGTCGCCGTGAATCCATCCGGAGCCGCATAGACGGTGACACGTTTCCGGTCGACGTCGATCGTGTACCAGACGTCTCCGGTCGCGAGCGGCCGCGGCAGATCGAAGCCGGCATTACCTTTCAGCTTGCTTTCCTGGTGCCAGTACGACTTGAGCACCGCGCTGCGCGACAGTGACATGACGCGATCCCGACGTTCGCCCGGCGCGATGTACGCATGGGCCATATACACGCCGCTGTCATCCGTGTGCAGCGACTCGGTGTCCGTTCGGATGCCGAACTCGAGGAACCCGTCCTGCGTCAGGTCGTCGCCTCGCGCCACGTGGAGACGAAGCCGGTAGCCGGTTTCAAGGAGATCGTCGAAGCGGGCGCGCGAGACGAGCGTCGCCATCGGTCGCGCATCAAAGACAAGAGCGCCATCACGCACCGCCGGCAGGAATCCGCTTCTTCCCGCCGTCGCTTCGATCCAGTTGCGATCATCGATACGCGTGTCACTGAATTCGTCCGCGACCTCGTCGCCGGCCGGGCCGGGCCCCGCCTCGATCGTGGTGAGCGTCAGGACGTCCAGCCACACCTGCTCACCAGAGGTTGAAATCGACACGTTCGCAGTCTTCGCGTTCTCCGGCACCACGAAGATCGTGCGGAGCGTCCGCCATCCATCCGATTCGCCGATTGCACGCAGCCTGCGCAGATTGGGCTCGTGACGAGGTCGGCCGTCGCCCTTGAAGCGGACGTCGGTCGCAAGGACCTGCTCGCCCGCCTTCCGCGCCGACGCCCGGGCGCGCACCCTCAGCAGACAGTGCTCGCCCGGAGTGACCGGCAGAGACTGCTTCAACGTGACGCTTCCGTCCGCCCGCGCGACCATGCCATCCCCTTCCCCGATCACCGTCGCCTTGCCGGTCACCTTCCAGCCGTCAAGGTTGCCCGTCTCGAAGTCACCGTTCGAAAGCCGGTTGGGGCTCTGCTCCCGTCCGGCCCGCGCCAGCATCATCCGGGCGGATTCATGCAATGGGTCGTCCCTTTCGATTCGCGACCAGAACCCGCTCCCCTCGTACTTCGCGACCGCGCCGCACAGTTCGTCGAGCACCGTCCGCATGTCACTGAACAGGGTGACCTTTTCAAACGTGCTCATCTGGTACCCCCGCAGCATGTGCGAGTTGAAGGAGACGAGTTGGAGCGTCCGCCGACCCAGCTCCTGCGGCGCGAGCGGCGCACGGACGACGGGATACGCCCGAAGCAGCCGGTAGTAGTGCCGCCGATCCGACTGAAGCGTCGCCAGCTCGCGTGCAAGCTTCAGTGCACGATCGGGCGATCCGGCGGCCTCTTCCAGAACTTCGTCGTTCCGGTCGGCGAAACGGAGCTTGCCGAGGATGAACGTCCGGGTGTGCTTCCAGGCATCGGCGACCCTCGCGACGCGCCACGCATCGGCTTCGGTTCCCGCGGCGCGCTCCGCGCTGTCGATCGCGTCATCCAGCACGGCGACGTCCTCGAGCGTGTAATCGTCGAACTCGTCGTACTGCGCGTGCCACCCGATCCACTGGTAGAACAGCAGCCGGCGCGGATGACCGCGCCGTTCGTACACCTGCTCGTGCCGATCCCAGAACGCGCGCATCGGCGGCGCCGCCGCCCCGAACCAGTCTTCGCAGTGGCGCTGCATGATTCGGTCGGGATCGGCATCCACGTCCCACATCAGGGCCTGCATGTACGAGTACTTCGGACCATCGAACGCCCAGTTGCCGTATGTCTCGGTCACGTGGCTGATCGCCCCCATCTCTTCGCGACCCCACTTCAGGAAGTCCCTCATCGCGTGCGGGTAATGGCGAAACCCGAGGAACTCCGACCCCCAGGTGTACGAGTACAGGTCCACCGTGCGGCACTTCTCCTTCCAGCGCTTCGCAATGTCGAAGTGATACGCGTGATAGACCGTAAGCATCACCGAGACGTTCTTCTCCAGCGGAAAGCGCGGAGGCGTCCCCGGCGCCCCGTAGGCGATCGTGGTGATCTTCCGATCCGGGTGCGTCTTCGCAAGCTTCTTCGCGACCTGGTTTACCCAGTGCCAGTACTGCTCGGAGGCCGAGTGCGGCGGATCCGCCGAGCTGATGAACGCGCGACACGTCTCGCATTCGCACCAGCCGTGCATGTCGTTGTGCCCCATCGAGACGACCGGGGCGTTGGTGTACTTCGCGAAATAGTCGCGCGCGTACGCGACCGCGTGCTCCACGGTCTGCGGGTTCGACGTGCAGATCTGCCAGCCGTTACCGTAGTCCCAGTGCCAGCGCTGCCGCCGCTCGCCCCGGAGCACGGCTTGCTTCACCGACGGCGCGGCCGCCGTTCTGTCCTCGGCGATGCTGGTCGCCCAGCGCTCCGGCATCGTGAACAGGGCGAACCACTCGGGGTGCGCCTCGTAATGCTCGCGCTTGAACATGATCTGCCACTCGTGCGAGCCGTAGCCCCAGCCCTCCGTCGGCCCCCGCCTGAGGTACGCCGTGCCCGGCGCGTAGTAGTGCATGAAGCAGTTGGCCCGCGCCACGTAGTCGGGCTCGTGAACCTCATCGAGCCCGCGGTCGATCGTGATCGTCGGGCGCGACGGCACGATCTCTCCGTAACGCGGGTCGCCGGGAAACAGCCATCGCACGCCCGCAAAGCGCATCAGGAACTGCTCCATCGCCCACCAGGACGAGAGCGAACGGACGCCGCCCATCACGACGTGGTCGCGTCCGTCGACGGTGACGTGCTTGAGGATGTAACCGTCCGCGTGCAGCCCGCGCATTTCGGGCGCGTGTTCGAGCGCGAAGTCATCAGGCCCCACGTGCAGCACGACTGATGACGTGTCGCCGCGCGGTCCCGGTCGTATCGCGCGCCCCGTCACGCGACGCAGATAGCGACAAAGTTCGAGGGCCGCGTCCCGATGCGCCCGCACCTTTTCGCCGTAGTACACCTCCCGTTTCTCCGCGAACAGCACGGTCGGCACCGTTCCGCCAGGAGACACGATCGTCAATGCTTCGGCCCGCAGGCTGACTGCCGGCAGCAGCAGGAGAATCACGACCGGAAATCTCAATATCATTTTTTGGGTACCTTGCGTTCACGCGACTTGATCCGGAGCCATCATATGACCTTCAAGATAACGGATCAGCACCTCTTCGAGTTCCATGGCCAGGGTTACACCATCCTGCGATCGATCCTGACACCGCAGCTCATTCGCGAGCTGCGACCCGCCACGGACGCAGCCCGGGAGATCGCCTACCGCTCGACCGTCATGCACCAGGACCAGGTGCTGCGCCCGCTGGGTGATCATGCATCCGAGCTCGATCTCACGCCGTTTCGCCACTATGTCGAGCACCCGCCGTTCGTCGATGCGATTCATCGCATCGTCGGTCCGGATGCGGAGCTGCACACCGAAGACGTCGGCGTGCTGTTCGAGCCGCGCGACGAGCCGATGTGCACCAACTGGCACCGGGACATCTCTCCGCCGGAGAAGAAGTGGGATCCATTTCTCCGCCAGATGGCGATGCGCAATGCCTCCTTCAACAGCTCGATCAACTGCGCGCTCTACGCCGACTCTTGCATCGGATTCGTCCCGGGCAGCCACTCACGACCGTATACGGAGATCGAAAAGCAGGTCATTGACGCGTGGAAGGACTTCGACGCCGTCGAGCGCGACGGGGCGCCCATGCGGATGGAACCCGCCGACAAGGAGATGGCCTGCATCGAAACGTTTCGCGCCATGCCCAACGCCGTGACGTTCGCGCTCGAAGCCGGCGACATGGTCGTGTACGCTTCCAATGGCCTCCACTTCGCGCACCGCGCCCCCTACCGGAAGCGCGCGACACTGCATCATAACCCTAGAGTCCCAAGCCGCGACAAATGGATTCGGGAACACGTGCTGCGGGAAGTCTAACGGTCGAAAGTCGACTTTCGACTTTCGACGCTACCCCTGCAGCTCCGTGTACAGCGCGAACACCTTCGCGCGATCGATGAAGAGCCGCATCCTGCAGCCGCCCTTCGACTGCGACACCATCTTGCTTTCGAGGCCCGCCATTTCGGCGCCGGATTCGCTCGAGGCACCGCCCTTCCACTCGATCCGCTGACGGAGGTGATCGCCCGTGACCGGCACGCAGTCCTCGCTGCTTCGCCCTTCGATCACGCGGTCGAACGGATCGACCAGCTCGACGCGCACGGAGCCTTCCGATGCATCGGCGTTGATCCACAGCGCGTCCGCGTTGACGCCGAGTGTCGTGGTCGTCGCCACACCCTGGCCGTCCGTCTTCAGGCACACCAGGCGATCCCGCGCGATCTTCGCCAGGTTGATTCCTCGCTGGACCGGCTCCCCGTGACGCGGCGGCTCGCCGTGCAGGTCATTTGATCCGCCGTAATACATCCACACCTCGCCGTCCTTCATGAACGGTGCGTTCGGGGGATAGACCGCTCCGCTGTCGAAGGCGCCCTGGTCGCCGCAGACCAGGATTGGCTCGCGATTGCCCGCACGATGCCAGTTGCGGCCGTCGAGCGTGTACGTCAGCTGCACGTCCATCTGGTTCATCCAATCCGGCATCCACGGCTCGATCTGGTTCTGCGCGATCCAGCCCTCGTTGAGGGTGTGGAAGATGGACAGGAAGCCGACGCGCAAATCCCGGTATGGCATCGAGCTCATGCCGTAGAACTCGTGATCCTGCGGCGGATCGAGCTCATCGGGGGCGACGATGATGCGCCGATCCGACCAGGACTCGAAGTCGTCGCTTTCGGACATGCAGATGAGGCGCACGTTGGGACGGCCGCGCAGGAACACGACGTACCGGTGAATTGCAGGATCCCAGTAAGCAACGAGTTGCGTGTCGGTGCCCTTGGGAATCACGGGGTTCAACCAACCAGGCGGGACGTTCCAGCGAACGCCGTCGGCCGAGTAGGCGACGCAGACGGGCTGGCAGATGCCGGCGAACGCCATCGATGCGCTCTGCAGCATGAATAGCATCTTGTAGCGCCGGGCCGGGTCGTGCTCGATCGGGTCCTTGAACACGCCGTGGCCGGCGCCCCACCGGAAGAACGGGAACACCAGGTTGTTGTGCGTGCTGCCGCCATCCTCGACGAGGTCGAGGACCGGCTTCTCCCAGTGCAGCCCGTCCTCCGAGAACGCGTACGCGAGCCCGTCGGCTTCTTCGCCGCGCTGATCGCTCAGCCTTCGCCCGACGCCGTACCATATCTTGAAAAGGCCGTCCTCTTCGTCGTGAATGACGTTGATGTAGCTGCCGACCTGGTAGTCCTTCTCCCATGGCTGATCCGCCGTCAGAATCGGCTCCGATCCGACCTTGACCGCCGGCGCGACGCCCTGCGCGACGCCGTCGAGATGATGAATCATCGCGTCATCAATGAAGAGATAGGCAAGCTCGTTTTCCGGCACGATGAGGCTCCTTGGAAGTCGATCTCGGAGAAGACCGAATCTAGCATAGACTCTCGGGGCCCGGATGCAGCAGGCGCACCATGATCGAGCTCGAGGCGAACATTTCGGAAGCGACCTGGCGCGAGCAGTTTCCGCCGGCGGCGCGATACTTCGAATACTTCCCGTCGGAGGAGGCCTTTCGCGATGCCTCTGCGCCGCTGGTCTGCCAGATCGTCACGATGCGCCATCCGGACCTGCCGGACTGCCTCTGGCATCTCCGCCTGCCGGAGAAGATCGCGACGGACGACACGCCGACGACCGGCGCCTACCAGGAGCACATCCGCTGGATCGAGACCGATGAAGGCTGGCACTTCGACGACATCCCGATCGCCGGACTCGATGGCAGGATCCGCGGTCGGATCGCATCGTCCGGGGACACGGTCGACTACGAGCTCACGGTGAGGAACGAGTCGCCGGATCCCTGGCCGCGCGCACTCGCCTGGCTCTGCTTCAACCATTGCATGGCGCTGCCCTTCTACCGCTATCGGAATTACATCTTCCGCGACGGCGCCGCGATCGAGACCAGGTCGCGGGTCGAGCTTCATTTCTGCCTGGCCGGCCACGATCGGGACTGGTGGATCCGCGCGGACGTCGATCCGGCCGATCCCCTCATCGCAACCCGCTGCGAAGACGCGTCCGGTCGCGAATACGCCCTTGCCATCGCGGCCGAGCGAGCGATCATCCTCGGCCAGAACCCCGACTGGCCCTGCACCGACATCGGCCTGCTCTTCGGCGACGTCGCGCCCGGCGACGACGCAACGGTGCGCGGACGAATCTACTTCCATCGCGGCACGATCAAGGAGGTGTACAAGCGATACCGGGAGGATTTCGGAGGGGGGTGATCTCCCCTGGTAGCTGAAGTCGCCAGACTTCAGATGGCCTTTCCACGTGGAGTCGTTTTCCGAAGTGTGGCCACTACGGCTACTTCGCCTCGAAGTGCTGCTTCCTCTTCAGCTTGAGATGCCCCAGCACCCCGTTGTCCAGCAGCACGACCCGCTTCGCGTAGATCGATCCCTCCGGCGCCGCGGCCCGGGTTTCGGCCATGAGCCGTTCGAGCCTTTCCACCGTCGCCTCGTCGCCCATGTGCTCCCAGTACAACTCCATCGGGAGATCCGCTTCCGGCGTGCCGAAGCCGGAAGCCTCGCGCATCGGTCGGTCGTTCCAGCGGTCCTCCATCGCCTCGACGAAACGCCGCGCGGGCGCCGCCGCCGGACCGTAGAAACCCTCGAAGAACTCGTCGAGCATCCGGTCGATGTCCCGTAACGGATCGTCGTAGAGCTTCCACCGGAAATAGGCGTTGAAGAAGTAGTTGATCGGGTTCTCCCACATCAGGCCGGCACGGCGCTGCCCGTCGGCCGACTCGATGCCGAACCCGTACATCTGCATGTAGCCGCCCTTGAACTGCGGATGGCTCGCCAGCCACTTCGCGTCCTCAGCGTACGTCCTCGGCAGGATCGACGGGAACGAACGCGCGATCGACGGCCAGATCAGGTACTCCCACGTGTAGACGTGTTTCGCGCCGTAACGGATCCACGTCTCGATCTGCTCGTAGTCGTGATCGCGGTGCTCGCGGTGCCAGTAGATGATCGGGAACTTGCAGAGCATCACGCTCACGTTGGGCTCGAGCCGGAACGGCTCCCGAGGCGGCAACGTGTAGCTCCAGTAGGCGAGGCCGATGATCTCCCCATTCGGATGCGTCTTCCGCACCTCGCGGGCGACGCGGTTCACGAACGTCCAGAAATAGCGCGACACCTTGCCGGCGTGCCCCATGTCGGGCTCGTACTGCTTCACGCACTCGGGGTCCTCGCTCCAGTACCCGTTGTCGTTCAGACAGACGCCGAAGCTGTTGCCCGCCGCCGAGTAGTAGGCGTCGGTAAACGGCGGCGGCTTGCCGTCGAAATACGCGCGAACGACCTCGACCTTCTTGCGAATCAGCCCTTCGTTCGAGAGCACCGGGTTGATCTTCGTCTGGAAGCCTTCCGGCTCGCGGATCAGCTTCTCCATCTTTTCCCAGCTCTTCGTGCTGAACCATTCCGGATGATCCCGGCCGAACGCGAATTCCCAACCGTGGAACGAGTGATTCGAACGGAACGGCTCGCAGCCCCATTTCTTTTGCCGAATCCAGTAGAGGACGCCCGACCGCAGATCGAAGTGCTCGTCGTAATCGAGCGTCGACAGCTCGAGCGTGCCGGGCACTTTGTATTCGTATTCATTGAGGTAGAGCTGCCGGTTGATGCCGAACTGGTTGCGCCCGAAATCGGAAGCGTGGGTCATGCGACGGATCCGCACGGGCGCCACCTCGATGGTCTTCTTCTCCGGAACGACCTCGCCCAGCTCGGTGGGCAGGTACCAGCGCACGCCCAGCCGCTCCAGAAACGTATGCACCGCGTGACAGCTTCCGAGCGGAGCGAAGTGATGCTCCGTCATCACCGACAGGTCGCCGTCGTAGCCCAGCTCGCGATCGCTCCCGGTGGTCGTGTCCAGTCCCATCAGGATCAGCATGCCCGGCCGCGTTTCGATGAGATGCTCGCGCTGCCGGAAATCGCGATTGGCCAGCCCGAGCCCCTCGGTGGCCTGTCCGGCGCCCACGAGAATGCGCGTGCCTTCGACGCCGGCCGGCTCCCTGACGATCGGAATCGTGGCTCCGCTGATCTTTCGGACGTAGTGCTGAAGCTCGAACGCGGCGAGTTGCACCGAGTAACCCGGCGCGGCGCTGATGACGATCGTCGACTCGGGACGACCTTCGCGGACGAGCACGACCGGCTCGGATGACGTGGCGGCCATGGACAGCTCCGCGATCAGGGTGGACATGAGCAGGATGAGCGTACGTGTCAACGGAGATCAGGATCCCAGGCCGCGTCGCGCCGCGGGTTCGGACCGAACCGGGTCCCCGAGGTGTTCTGCGTCCCCGGCGGCTGGGGCAGACCCCGGGCCGGCTCGTTGCTGTCCCGCGACCAGTCGTCAGAGCGGTGCATGATCGCCTCGTTCCAGCGGGCGTTCTGCCAGTAACGGCGCGTCGCGCCGTCCGGATCGGGATCCAGGAAGCTGTACGAATAGAGCTTCGCGTCCACGAGATGGAACTTCAGGCACAGTCCTCCCAGGTGCGCCGCGTTCAGGCGGCTCGGGTCGCCGCCCTTCCACCGGATCTCCTGGTCCTTCCCGTCGCCGCTCACGCCCATGCAGTCCTCGAGGGTGAATCCCTCGATCGTTTCGCCGTAAGGTGTGCGCAGCTCCGCCTCGACGCGACCTCCGGCGGCATCCGCATTGACCATCAGTCGTGCCGGTGCGTGCGAGGGTCTCGTGAGAAACCAGCCACCGTCGTGGCCGGCGTCGAGCGACACCCAGTGATCCTCGGGCATGCGCGCCAGCATGCAGGCCTGCGCGTTGCGGGCGTCGCCGCCGGACTCCGCGAAGTATTCTTCCTGTGCCCAGAAAGTATGGCGATACCGGGATCCGTTGTAGTAGATCCAGGTCTCCCCATCGATCACGATCGGATCGTTGCGCGTCGGAAAGATGCAGCCGCCATCCTGCGCGCCCGGCTCGCCGATGGGGATCAGCGGCGTGCGGTCCCGCGGCCGCAACCATTGCACGCCGTCACGGCTGAACGCAAGCTCGACCTCCACCTTGCCCAGGTTCTTCACCGGCCAGTCGGCGGGCGGCTCCCGGAACACGGTGAAGGTCTCGCACTTCGGCACGAAGGTCATCGTGCCGAGCAGGCCGAGGCTGAAGTCTTCATAGAAGAACGGGGCCATGCCGTGCAGGTTGAACATCTCTGGCGGATCCCACTTGTCCGGCGCGACCAGGACCCGCCCGCGGTCCACCCAGTTCACCAGGTCCTTGCTCTCGTAAAGCGAAATGTCACGCGGAAGGTTGGGCACGCGACGCGTGTACAGCTGGTACACCCGCCGGTCGGGATCGTAGAGGAAACCCCAGAGATCGTCCGAGACCCCGCGCATCACGGGGTTGACGTGCACGGGCATGTCCCAGTGAATCCCGTCCTCCGAGAACGCGATGCATAGCGCCGAATGAAAATTCGCGAAGCGCGTCTCCGGGCTTTCGACCGTGAACGTGATCTTGTAGCGCCGCGCAGGCTCGTCGTCCGGATCGAAGATGATGTTGTAGTTCAGCGACAGCATGCGCGGCAGGATGTAGTTGTTCTCGCGGGAGCCGTCGACCTCGACCATGTTCATGATCGGCCGCTCCCAGTGAATCCCGTCCTTCGAGGTCGCGTACGCGGTCTTGCGCCCCTCCTCCCAGTACTGGCCCGGGTTCCTGCCCGCGACCACGTACCACATCTTGAACAGCGCTTCCTCGCGATCGTAGATCACGTTGATGTAGTTGAACGAGTCACCGGGATTGCGGTCCCACGGCGCGTCCAGCTTCAGCACCGGCTCGGGATGCTTGATCGCCTGGTTAACCTTGCGCTCGAGACCGTGCACCTCCATGAGGAAGGCGTCGTCGATCAGGAGCATCTTGGTGCGGTAGAAGTCGTGCATGGGTGGAGGCGGTGTTCGGTGTTCGGTGTTCGGTGTTCGGTGTTCGGTGTTCGGTGTTCGGTGTTCGGTGTTCGGTGTTCG
>NYZC01000165.1 GCA_002686995.1 Phycisphaeraceae bacterium
CCGAACCGCTCAGATAGCATGTCGACCTCGAGCGACCCATCAACCCTCGGTTGCTATCCTCTTGGGTTGCGGGCAAAGCCCGCGTTGGGCTATTAGTCGTTAAGCCGATCGTTATTCTCTATTTCGGACTCGGGTCGAAAAGTGCGTCCGAAATGAAAACTAACGATTGGCTTGGGCTGCGGCGATCGTCGTGAGGAAAGCGATCGGGTGTCATGGTGCCAGCCGATCCGATCGACGTTGCGGCCGCGACGAGAAGCATCGAGGTGAGGAAGGTGAGGTGCCAGCTCATGATCACCTGACTCAGGGCGCGGCGGGGACGGCTCAACCGCGGAGCGCGGCGTTAGCCGTCGTGTTGCGAAGAGAGGATATCCCAACGCGGCCGAGCCGCAACGATCAGGAACCACTGATCGTTGCGGCTCAGCCGTTAGGCTTGGAGCCCCAGATGAAGTGCCCCTGGCTTCGATCAACGACAGCGGCGCCTGACACATCGGGTCCGTCCGCGATTGTTCATTCGACGCCAGGTGCAGGAGTGCGCAAAGATGTTCAACGTGATCACCGGTGACAACGCTCCGGACTCGCCCGAAAGCATCCCGACATCGCAGGCCATTCGTGCCGGAGACTTCGTGTTTCTCTCGGCGCAATGCTCGTCCGACGATTCGGGGCAGATCATCACGGGCTCGTTTGACGCCGAAATGCGGCGAGCCTTCGCGAATGTCGAAATGATTCTGTCAAGTGCGGGGCTCGATCTGAGCGACGTGGTTCAGGTGCGGTGCTATCTGGCGCGACGCGATGATTTGGCCGAGTTCAACTGCATCTACCAGGAGATATTCCAGAAGCCCTTTCCAGTACGAACGACGCTGGCCGGGTGCCTTCCCTGCGAAGGTCATATTGCCGTCGCCGTCGTCGCCTATGCCGGCCGTTCGTCGTAGCGGCGGCGCTGCGACCAGCCCTGCTGCTTCCGCCTTCTGACCTCTGATGCACTACGGATCGGCGATCATTTCCGACAGGGTCCGCGTCGCCACGGGGTCGTCGGCCAACATGCGCTCGATGGATGGCGGATCCTTGAAGGCAGCGCCGGTCACGAGGCAGACCACCCGGGCCCTGGGCTCCAGGTCGCCTTGCTCGCAGGCCTGCAATGCGCCAGCCAGCGCCGTCGCTCCGGCCGGTTCACAGAAGATTCCCTCTTCGCGGGCCAGGCGCGCCTGCGCTTCCCAGATCTGCTCGTCGCTGACGAGGTGCCCGGTGCCTCCGGAGGCACGGGCGGCAGAAATCAACTCGTGACCATCGAGAATGCTGGCGCACTGCAGGCCGCTGATCTGCGTGGTCCACGCGACCGGCCTGGCTCGCTCGGCGCCCGCGCGCAACGGGCCCGCGACCGTATCGTTGCCTGCGGGTTGCACGCAATCGATACGAGGGCTCGAGGACAGGCGGCCGTCGCCGACCAGATCCTGAAATCCGCGCGCGACGGCCAGGTTCAGGCCACCTCCACTTACGGGACTGAACACGTGGTCGATCGGACTGGATGACTGTTCGGCCAGTTCGTAGCTCAGTGTCTTGACGCCGGCCATGCCGAGTGGGCTCCAGCAAAACGCGCTGATCTGCAGCGCCGTATCCGGCTGCTCTGCCCGCCGAGTCAGAAATCTGAACACCTGCCGGGTGATTTCATCATCGATGCCGAATCCTTCGACCCGGGTCACGTTCGCGCCATAGGCGCGCATCTGATCGAGCTTGCCTGACGGTGCCGTGACGATCACGCCGATCTCACACTCGATGCCGGCCGCGGCACAATGCGCGGCCAGCGACGCCCCGGCATTGCCGCTAGAGGAGGTCACGCAGCGGGTCTGGCAGTGCGCGAGCATCTGTGAGATCGCGACGGCGGCAAAGCGGTCCTTGTACGATCCGGTGGGATTGGTGTTCTCGAGCTTGAAGAACAGGTTCTCCAGACCGGCGGCGCGACCGATGCGGGCCGAGTGCACCAGCGGCGTGTTGCCGGCACCCAGGTCGAGGCGCGCGTGCAGCGGGGTCGCGGGGAGCATTTCCGACCAGCGCCAGAGAGTCATGGGCGTAGCAGATGCTCCAGGTTGCGGAAAACAGACCTAACGCGGCTGAGCCGCAACATTCAGGAACCACGGATCCGCCGTAGGCGGACGGATGGACACGGATGGGAGTTCGGACCCGGAAGCCTTCGGCGTCCGGTCCGAAAAAACCGTGTTCATCCGCGTTCATCCGTGGTTCTTCAGCTTCTCGTCACGACCGCAACAGTCTGACCGCGTTCCCGGTTGCGACGGCTTGCAGCGGTGCTGCGGCCAGCTTGCTGTGATCCAGTTTTGCGATACCGCAAGCCGGATAATGCAGCGGCAGGCCGGTGCCGAACAGGACGCGGTCGGCGCCGACAGCCTCAACCATCCGGGTAACGTCGCCGAACCCCTGCATGCATGATATTTCGATCGTCATGTTGCCGTACCGCTGCAGAGCCTCCACCGCAGCGGTGAACTCTCCCAGGTAATTGGGACCGGACAGGACAACGTTGGTCTCAGGGTGTCGACCGGCGAGCGCCGCCACCTGCTCGATGGCCAGCGGCGGGAAGCGGAAGTGCATCATCGGTCGTGTGGGCACGATGACCGGGATCTTCAACTCGCCGGCGGTCGAAAGCAGGTCGTCGGCAAACGGGCTGGCAAGCGTGTAGCCCTGGGCCAGCGCGGGGTAGAGTCGCAGGGCGGCAAAGCCTTCGGCCACCAGTTCTCTCAGGGCCGATCCGTCACCACCGTTCATGGGGCTCAGACAGGCAACGGGCACGAGTCGGCCGGAATGAGCTTTCGCGAATGCCCGTGTCTCCGCGTTCGCCTCCCGCCAGTCGCCGTGCAATCCTCGCAGAGAGGTCATGGCCGCCCGGTCGATACCGAATCGATCCATGAGCCGCAGCACGTCATCACCACTCGTTTGCGGCAATGTCCAGTACGGCCAGTGGCCGAAAAAGGCGTTGATGTCGAATGGCACGTTCTAGATTCCCAGAATGCGCTGCACGTTGTCGCCCATGATGAGTCGCTTCGCTTCGTCGTCGATCCCGGCCCCCGCGACCTTGGCACGCTGCACCCAGGGATCCAGCGCCGGCATGTCGGTGCCGAAAAGAATCTTCTCCGGTCCAAGATGTTCCACTGCGTATTCCAGCATGCCGTTGTCGATCATCGATGACGCGGTATCGACGTACAGGTTCTCGTGGCGCGCCGCCACCTCCACGGCGAGATGCCAGTTGCCTTGTGCATACGGGGTGCCACCCATGTGCGCCATAATGACCCTGGCCTCGGGGACGCGTTGCATGAGCAGATCGCACTCGTGTTGTGAAAAGTGCCCCAGCACGAGCAGGTCGAGTTCGGCCGCCAGCTCGAAGATCACCGCCGAACTCGCCTCGGTCACGGACGATTCCGGGTGCGAATAGATCTTGACGCCACGCATTCCGTAGTGCTCGACGCAGCGTCGTATCTCGTCGCAGGCGGCCTCCCCCAGGCGATGCGTGGGAATCGTCGCATATCCGATCATTCGGTCGGGAAACCTGGCAAGGTCGGCGCCGAGCAGATCGTTGCCTTCGCGCATCTCGTAGAACAATGCCGTCAGATGGGTCACCAGAATGCGATCCATGCCCATTTCGTCCGCCACGCCGATCAGCAGCTCCGCATCGGCCTGCATCTGCACGAACTGCGTGGATCCGATATGGACATGTGCGTCGATGATCATGCATCTCGATCCGTTTTCCGCGCGGAAGGCTGAATCAGAGCGCCAGAATCCGCACCGGGGTGTCATTGTAAACAGCGCATCCGCCGGCGTCCGTCGACCGTGCAGGAATGAGCGCATTGACGCAACGGCCGTCGCTGAGCCAGCCCCCCTTTTCGATAAGGACGAGATCGGTGCGCTGGCGCGGATCGAACTTCAACCGGATAGCGATCTCGCTGACTTCGGATTCCATCCGGGCAAGATCGCCGTCTGCGAAACCAGGCACCGCGTCGGGATGGACGATGGCCGGCGCGGGGCCCTCCTGGGTTCCGGGCAGCCATTGCGACGCCTGCGCCTCTTCCGTCGACAACGTCATCAGCGTCAAAGGGCGGTCCGCGCAAACGTCAGGGGGGACGGGGTTCACCTCCCGGATGAGATTGACACGGCCCGTCGGCGTGGGGAATCGGCGATCGACAAACAGGGTTGTCTCTGCCAGGGGATCGCGCACGGGGCCACAGCGCACTTCATCCAGTGACGCACCATGCTTCTCGGTGCGCCGGAGCAGCTTCCTCTTCCAGCTATCCACGTCGGCGGTGAACTCATCGCCCAGGCCGACGCGCGGTGCCAGGGCCTGGACGATCTCATAATCGGTCCTGACATCCCGAGGCGCCGCAACCACCGGGCGCGACTCCACGATCCAGTGGTGTCCATACGAGCCCAGCAGATCGTCATCTTCCAGCATGGTGGTCGTAGGCAGCACGACGTCGGCGCATCGGGCCGTGTCGGTCAGAAACGAATCGACGACGACTGTCAGCTCGCGGGTTTGCAATGCGCGCCGAACCGTCAGGGAATCAGGAAGCATGGCGACCGGGTTGGCCATGCTCACCCAGATCATGCGCAGCGGCGGGTTCGCAGCGGCCAGGATTCCCGGTCCCAGCAGTGGCTCCGGAATCGTACGCGGTGCCACTTCCGCGCCCCGGGTAAAGGACGTGTCGAACCTGCCCAGCCACCGGCTGGAGAAGAACACGCCGCCGCCGGGGATTCCGAGATTGCCCGAGATCGCCGCGAGTGCGTCGAGGACCCGGATCGTCGCCGAACCCGAGTGGCGCCGTTGCAGTCCCCAGCCGACCAGGATGCTGGATGGTCCGTCGCGGTAGATCCCGGCGATTCCCTCGAGTTCCGCGACCTGCACGTCCGCCAGGCCGGCCCATGCGTGGATCGTTCTCGAAAAAGCGAGGCTTCTGAAATCGTCGAGGTGGTCGCAATACGTTGCCGCATGCGGATCGACCGCGTTGTTTTCAAAAAGGAGTCGCGCCACGCCCAGGGCAATGGCCATGTCGCCGCCGGCACGGGGCTGCACGTAATGATCACACAGGTTGGCAGTACGGTGGAAGACCGGATCAATCAGGAGCAGCCGGGCGCCTCGACGGCGGGCGTCCCTGATGACCGGCAACATGTGCACACTGCTGACATACAGGTTCTTTCCCCAGACAAGAATCGTCCTGCTATTCAGAAGATCGAACAGATCGTGGCTGTCCTTGTCACCGAAATCCTCGAGTTGCGCAGCGTCGCCCGCGCCGGAGCATACATTTCCCGACTTGATCGTCACCGGTCCGAAGCGCTCGAAGAAGTAGTTGGTGACAAACTTCATCATCCCCATCGAGCCGCCGGAGCGGTAATGCATGATGGCAGCCGGACCCGATTCCGCCCGGATGCGCAGCATGTGCTCGGCGATGAACTCCAGCGCCACGTCCCAGGAAACAGGTTCGAACGTGGCGCCCCGTTTCATCAGCGGTGTCGTAATGCGATCAGGATCGTATTGACGTTCGAGAAAGCGATTCGTGCGGCGGCACAGGAAGCCTTGTGTCACCGGGTGATCCGGGTCGCCTCGCAGGCGAATCACCTTGTCGTTCACGACGGTGGCAATCAGACTGCACGCGTCGGGGCAATCGCGATTGCATGCCGTGCGCTGCTGCTGTGGTTCCGGGCTCGTCATTGCCTACGGTTTATTCAAACGATCCTGAATTCGAGATTGATCAAGACACGTTCAACCCGTCTCGAGACGGATCGTATTCGGTCGCTCCAGGCGAATCAATGACGTACCTTCGATCGCCATCAACGTACTGAATTCGACAGTCAACCGTTGCACGAGACAATATCTATCATTTCGGCTTCCGCTTCCGATCCGAATCCGAATCGACGAATAACGATTGGCATAATGACTAATAGCTTTAATTAATCCGACCATCACTCAACCTCAAAGCGCGCACTGTCTTTCTTCCCGGTAAACAGGTCCATCACAGTCAGCGTCCACGCGCCGGTCTGTTCGTTGAACGCGATCGGCAGGACCACATCGGCCTTGCCGTCTTCCGCGATCACGCTCTGACTGAACCACGACGCCTCGTCACCGGCCGGCCGCTTCGCGCGGACATTCAGCGCCTGGCGTCCGCGCGCGCCGGGGATTCGGATCTGGAATGGCAGTGAACGACCGCGCACCGCTTTGTGCTCCGCGGCTCGAACTTCCGGAGCGTTGAGCTCGTGCTCGCTGACGACCACCAGCGTAGCGACCCGTGGGCGCACGCCGGTCTTGAACGACCGGGTGCGATCCCCGCCGCGGCCCGAGCGCATTTCGTAGACGTAACGCGCCTCGGGCAGCTTCACCGTGACCGGCGTGGCGACGTCCATGCTGCCTTCGAACGGCGGAGGCATCCGGTCGTGACTGCCGTTTGGCTCCGGCCACGTGCCCCATGCCGGGCCGTGCAGTGCCAGGACCTCGACGCCGGGGCCAGTGCGCCATCGCATCGCTTCGATGTTCCGGTGCCGGCGCCCGCTGCCGTCGGCGAGCTCGAGCGTCGGGGCGACGCCGCCCGTGGCGAGCAGTCCGCGGAAGAACGCGACGGCATCGTCGGGCCCGTCGTGGACGGCGAGCTTCGGGAAAGACCACATCGCGAAGTTGAGCAGCACGGCGCGACCCTTGCCGGTCTCCCGTACGATGCAGATTGGCGTCCTGCCGGCGCGGCCGAGCGCCCGGCCGTCGGTGACCTCGATCGCCGGATTGACGAACAGGTCGCGTTGCTCGAGCTTCAGTCGGGTGCGGCCGATCGTGCCTTCGATTTCGGCCGGCGCCTGGGCCGCCTCCGCGCTCGCGCGGTGCCGCACGCCGAACAGGTCGTCAAGGACGCCACCTTTGCGCGGCTTGCCGCGGGCGCCGTAGAACCCCGGTCTCACGTCGGCGATCAGCATGCCGCCGTCGTGGACGAACTTCCGGATCAGCTTCTCCTCGTCGGGGCCGATCACCTCGTACTGCGAGAGAATCATGATCCGTGCCGAGGCCGGGTCGAATTCGCCGCGCCGAATCTGTCCGTCCGTGGTGTATCGGAACTGCAACGTGCTGGCGCGGAGGTTGCGGTGCCATGCCCGATGGTTGCGGCGGTTCACTTCGTGGAACGGCGGCCGGGGCTCGGCGGATCGCACCTTCCCCGCATCGTCGCGCCACCTGAAGATGCCGTAGGTCGGGCCGTCGCCGATTTTCGCCATCTTGACCGACGCCATGGAATGAAGCATGACGATGCCGTCATCGAGCATCTCCGATCCGGGGTTGCCGTTCAGCAGCGAGCCCACGCCGTCGAAGAGAATGCGCCCTGAGTCGACCAGGCGGCGGAAGCCGGGTTTAAGCTGCATGCCCGGCGTGAACACGTTGTCGATGCGCCACTTGCCCAGCGTGTTGCCGCCCCGCAGGACGCTCTGCCAGAAGCTGAAGCCGCCGCTGAAGTGGCCGTAGAGATATCCCCTCGGCGCGATGGAGCGGATCACCTCGTTGGTCGTGTCTCCGTTCTCGCCGCCATACGGCATCCACCAGCCGGTGTGGCGCACGATGACGTCGATGTCGGCGTCGAGGTAGATGTCCTGGCCTTCGACGCCGGCTACCGCGTGCGGGTCGATCACCCGCGCCGCGTCGCGGAAGCGGCGGCAATAGTTGGCGAAGTTCCAGTACTGGAACGAGCGCCGGTCGATATAGCGCGGGTAGTTGCGCCACGATTCGTTCCATGCGCTCGATCCGCTCGTCATGGCGACCGAGGAATACTCATTGTTCGCCCAGGTGAGGTGCCATGGCACGCGTTGCGAACGCTTCGGGTACCACGGGATCGCCGTCTCATCGATCTTCGGCTCGATCGCGTCGAATGCGCTGTAGTCCGATCCCCAGGACTCGTTGAGCGCCTCGATCGTGCCGTACTCGCGCCCGAGCCATTGTTGGTAGATCTTCCAGCACGACGGATGGAGGCACGATCCCAGCACCGCCTGCTCGTCGCCCATGCTGTAGACCAGGACGCCGTGACGCGCGTAGTCGCGCTCGCTGCCCAGGCTCTTGCGCAGCCGCTGCGAGACCGCCGGCTCGTCGTTCCAGCATCCGTTGGCCAGCGTCAGCGTGCCGTCTTCGTCGACCATGGGCTCCTGCGGGCCCGAGTCCAGCAACCGGTAGAGCCCGCTGTCGCAGTAGGGTGTGTAGTTCATGCCGGCGCGCGTCATGAACCACCAGGGCACATTGCTCGTTTCCATGCGCGACGTGACGCCGCTGGCCGCGAGCACGTCGTCGGCGACTTCGAGCAGCTGCGACGCGTACAGGCGACCCCACATGAGCAGATTCCATTGGTTCTGCTTCCGCCGGATGATCGTGTAGGTGTCGACGGAATAGTTGCGCGTGATTTCGCGGCCGTCCTCGATCAGCGCCGCTTCGACGCTCAGGTAAGCAGGCATGCGCGCGTCGGTGGGCAGGGAAAAGGCGGCCCCGTCGGGCACTGGCGTGAACACCTGTCGCGACACGATGCGACCGTGGCGATCGACGGCCTGCACGCGCAGCGTGCGCCCCTCGGTTGCAGGGCCGGCGACGGTCACCGTTCCGCGGATGGGTTCGCCCGCTTCACCTCCCTCGCGCTCGAGCGTGATCTTGCGGATATGCTGCGGCTCACCGACGCCGAACGTCGCGATCGTCCAGCCAGTGATACCGTCAGTCCCCTCGGCGATCGCGTCGATCCAGTAGTCGCCGGCGGTCAGAACGGGCAGGGCGATGGCCGTCTCGCCCCGGGCCGCATCGATCGACTTGATGATGATCGGCTCCTGGGCATCGCGCCCCTCGCTGCGGATGCGGGCGGTGATGCGCCGCGGCGCCTTCCCGTTCGCATCGTTCCAGCGCAGCCTGACCTTGTGCGACGCCAGGTCGGTGCGCGCGATCGTCTCTTTTCCGACTTCGATCGCCAGCGACGTCCCTGGCTCCCGGTTCGCGGCCCAGAGCATCGCGCGGCCGTGGGCTTCGTACAGCATGTCGCGCCGGATATCGAAACCGAAGATTCGCTGACGGGACGAGGGGTTGTAAACGTTCCACGATGACTGGGGCGGGAAGCTTTCGACCAGCGCGATGCGTCCCTTGCCCCTGCGGAAGCGTCGCGTCTTCATGTCGTGCAGCAGGTCGGCCTCGTCGTCGATCTCTTCGAACTCCGCGAGCAGCGCCTCGCCGTCTTCTTCCTGATGCAGCAGCACCATGCCCGCGCCGCGGCTCACTTCATCGAAGATGTGCTTCCGAGCCGCAGTCGGCAGGTACGAGATGATCGGGCCCCCCACGAAGTAGCAGTCGTACCGGTTCTCGAGCAGGCGCTGCAGACGTTTCTCGCCGGTCTTGCCGCCGTAGACGCCCGAGCCGCCCGCGAACGCGATCGCGTGGGGGTCGTCACCCTTCTTCCTAATGACCAGCACGGCATCCCCTTCGACGTCGAAGCGCTGCATCAGCTCCACCGAGTGCCGAAGCGGCAGCACGTTGATGTTGGTGGCGAGTTGAGAGATGAACAGCGTCCGGAGGGTCCCGCCCGCGTAGGGGCGCGCCCATCGCGTGTGCGGCGTCTCGAACTCGTTCGTGAGCGAGTTGTCCTGCTCGATGCGCTCGAGGGGCGGGTCGGCGACGGTGGTGCGGGGCAGGATGAGCGCGAGGATCACGATGGCGGGGATGACAATGCTGTTCTTCATGATTCGGTTGCGGTCACGTTGTGGTCCGGCGTACCGCGGGTGTCAGCCCGCGGGTCGGATGCGAGCCCGTCCTGGTTCTGGGTGGAGTGTCGATCGCATGCTGAGCTCTGACCGTCGGGGTTGCTGAGGCGGTCATGTCATTCGACCCGCGGGCTAACGCCGCGCGGTTCGCCGAGACAGACAGTCAGCCGTCACCTCTCACACGCACTTCGATCTCCCCGTCGTGGGGATGCTCGCCCGGTTTGGGTTCAGGTGGTTCGTAGGGCAGGTGCGGGTCGAACAGGTGGACCCAGCAGAAGTAGGGGCCTTCCTTCTGCGCCTCGAGCCAGGCGAGTGCCGCGTCAACCGCCGAGTCGGCTCGCCGCTCGCGGATCGACTCATCGTGTCCGCCGCCCTGCCGCGACATCGTGTCGTCGTGGGCCTCGAAGCCGCGGTCCAGACCAAAGATGCCGTTCAGCACCGACGCGCTTACGAACGCGCCGGTGCGGTAGCCGGCGTCGCGCAGGATCTCGGCGAGGACCGGCACGTCCCGAGGCAGACCGTTCTCGCCGTTGACGCGGATGCCGTGTTCCGGCGGCAGCTTCGACGTGAACAGCGTTGGGTGCGACGGCAGGGTGATCGGGGCCGGCGTAAAGGCGTGCTCCACGAGACCCCCCGACGCGGCGATGGCGTCGATGGCGGGAGTGCGGGCGCCTGCGTATCCGTAGCAGCCCAGCCGGTCGGCACGGGTCGTGTCGAGGGTGATGAGCAGAACGTCGGGGTGGTCGGCCGTTCGAACCGGCCATCCGATGAGAGAGGCAACGATGGCCAGTGCGGCGAGGACGATGCCCAGCGTGATGACGCGCCGACCGGCCGTTGAGGGCAGTGCGTTTCGCGTGACGGGACTCCAGCGGAATTAAGCTAATAGCTTAATTCGCCCAGTGCGGCACCCGCCAGAACTCAGCATCCGCCGGCGGTCCCGGGGGCGGGGTCGCGCCGGAATGGCCGCGATCGGGCGGCCAGGAGAAGAACCACGTCCCCTGCCGTCGCATCTCGACGACCGGCTGCATGCTGACCGACTTCACGTGGCCGTCCGCGAAGCTGATGTTGTCGAATCCCCAATCGAACAGGTCCGCCACACCGGACGAACGGAAATGGCGACCGCCGGACTTGTTGCTGCCGGGAGATCCTCGACCAGTCCTTCAGATTGCGCAAGGCGCGGCGATTCCTGTCGCTGTCCGGGTCGTCGAGCCGGCGCCCGAAGTCCATCCCGATCGGGGCGAACCGGATCATCACGTTGGGGTGAAGCTCGATGCCCTGAGGCGGCTGCTCGTACTGCTGGTACGCCAGGGTCTCCACGAGCACGTTCGGACGCTCGGCCGCGATCTCGCGGGCCACGCGATTGACGAACCAGATCAGGGCGCCGGTCACCGGCACGCCGGCCTTGCGGTTGAGCGCGCTGCACGGCTCGCACTCGCAGTGATGGTCGTGATCATTCGGTGTCACCGACACGACGTACTTCGTGTACGGGTCGTCCTTCGCACCTTCGGTCCAGTCCCGGATCTTCGCCATCGTCATCCGGTAGACGTCGGCGTTGGTCAGGCAGAGTTGAGAGGGGTGCTTGCGCCGCCTGCCGTCGATGAGGGAGAAGTACTCGGGATGCTCGTCGAAGTAATCCCCGACCGGCACGAAGGAGTCGAACGTGTGGACGGGCCGGCCGACCCACCTGATGCCTCCGAGCGTCCGGGCGTTGGCGATCTGGAACCCGATGCCGTTCATCCGGTTGCGCACGGCCGCGGGGGCCAGCGCCGCCTCCCAGATCGCGCGGTACTCGATGATCGGCCCGTAGTGGCGCGACGTGACGTCGAACTCGAGCGTCGGTCGCTTCGGCACGTGCGTCGCCTCGCTGGTCAGGAAGCGCACGCCCAGCTCGACGTCGACCAGGTCGTACACGCCATACAGCGTCGCGCGCGGGAGGTTGCCCATGATGAAGACGCGATGCCCGCGGCGCAGGATCGTGAACCCTTCCCAGCGGTCGCTTTTCAGCGAATCCGGCACGTCGTCCATACCCAGGCGATTCGTACTGCCGAGGACGACCTCGTGCTCGGTCGCGGGCTCGTCGTCGGCACGAATGGGGAAGTCCGCGCCCGTGATCTCGTGCAGGAAATGAGCAAGCTCCTTTGCGGCTATCTTCTCGGCTTCGAGGGGTTCGCGCGCGATCACGATCGCGTATGGCGTGGCGGCGTCGCGGGCGAGGAGGAGGGGCTCGGCGGTGGCGAGGGAGGCGAGGAGGGTCAGCCACGCACACAGCACGATTCTAAGCATCGATGCTGGCCTGAATCTGGAGACGACGCAGAGGGCGTCATGGGATCGTCATGTCATGCGACCCGCGGGTTGACACCAGGTTGACACCCGCGGTACGCCGGCCTCAATCGCAAACGGGTCCGTGGGCGTTCCAGTACCCGTTCTCGAGGTTGACGAACTGGCTGATCGGAAGCCGTTCGACGTGGCCGTCGCAGAAGGTCATGTTGCTGCTGTCGCGGTGCACCCGGGGGCGAGCCAGGTTGTACTGCTCGAGCCAGCTGTGCTCGAAGGCGACGTGGGTGTCGGCCAGCCCGTCGTCGTCGGTGTCTACGGTCGGACACCAGTTGGAGTACGTGTACATGAACTGCACGATGGACTCGATCAGGAGGGGCCAGTCGGTGGGGCTGTCGACCCGATCGAAGGTGAACGCACCATACTCCCTCCGCGGCGAGTGGGCATTGACCGGGTAGAGCAGCGGTGCGCTCGGCAGCGCCGAACCCTCCGGTTCGCCTCTGTTATTGAATCCACCGTACACCACGCCGACCCAGGCCTCTTCCGTGGGGCAGCGTCGAAACTCGAGCGTTTCCATGTCCACGGTGCTGTCCTGGTTCACGTACTCGGCGACGTAGTCGTACCAGCCCCTGGTCCCTCCCGGAAACTGGTCGGCGAAGGGCGGAAACTCGGAATCGTGATCGGCCATGAAGGAATGAATGGCCAGGCCCCAGCCGCGGTGCTGGCTCATGCAAACCGTCGCCTGCGCCTCGGCCTTCGCCTGCTTGATGGCCGGCAGCAGCAGGGCGATCAGCAGGGCGATGATCGAGATGACGACGAGAAGCTCGATGAGGGTGAATGCGCGAACGCGCTCATGCGCCATGGAGGAATTCCAGAGTGCGCGCGACCGGGGTCAAGACTTTCACTCCACCCCCAGCCCGGCCGTGTCCTGAATGATGCTCCTGCCGGTTTCCACGACGAGGCGCACCGGGATCTTCTCCACGCCGGGATGGATGCCGGCGGCGAAGCTCTTCTTGGTGCAGCTCACCGCGAGACGATTCGCGCCGTCGGCGCGGAAGATCTCGGTGACATCGACCGAGAACGGTTTGTCCCAGAAGAGGTCGAGAGGTGCATCGAGGCGGCTGCCGACGAGCGTGCCGTTGAGCCAGACCTTCGGGTGACCGTCGATGGCGCCGAACGCGATGACGATCTTGCTTGCGCCCTTCAGCCGCGCGGCGTCGATGCCGCAATCCGCGACGGTGAAGTCGATGCGATACCAGCCGGTGCCGTGCCAGATACCGGGATAGTCCTGGTGGGTCCAGAGCTTCTCGGTGCTGATCGACCGCCAGTGCGCGCCGGGCACCTCCGCTTCGAACCACTTCTCCTTCTCGCCGACCTCGTCGTCGTCGGTTCGGAAGACCCAGCGCTGCGGCAGGACGCCCGTGCCTTCCTGGAAGAGCTTCGTCCACTCGAATCCGCGCATCGCCACGATGCGCCGGGGCGTCATCCCGGAGGCGTCGGCCACGTCGGGATCGGCCCCGCTCTTCCAGAGGTGCACGAACAGCTTCTTGTGCCACTTCTTCGCGGCGCTGTGCAGGGGCGTGTTGCCCCATCGGTTCGGCGCGGACGCGTCGGCGCCGCGTGCCTGAAGGAGCTTGACGATCTCCGATCGACCCAGCAGCGCCGCGAGGTTGATCGCGGTCCAGCCGTCATCGCTCTTCGCATCGAGGTCGGCGCCCGCGTCGATGAGCAGGCGCGCGGCCTCCGCCTGATCGCCCTGGACCGCGGCCCCGAGCGGGGTCCAGCCCCAGTGGTCGCGCGCGGACGTCGGCGCGCCGCGTGTCAGCAGCAGGCTGACGGCGTCGGTGCGTCCCTGTCGCGCGGCGGCGTGCAGGCGCGTCTGCCCGAACGCGTCGACCGCTCGGATCGCGTCGGCGTCGAGCGTCCGCGCAAGGTCGCTCAAGTCGTCGAAGCGGCCATCGCGCGGCTCGATGCTCATCTGCGCCCGCGATGCGCCGCAGGCAGCCTGGACCAGGGCGAACAGCACCATCCAGATCAATCGTCGTGTCTTCATGATTCGCTACCTGACGCGGGCTTCGCTCGCAAGTCTAAAGGTCGAAAGTCGAAGGTCGAAAGAACCTGACTCCGGCCGGCGCGGTGGGGCATCGACAGTTCCGATCTTGACCTTCGACCTCTCGTAACCGCTGCGCGCTAAAGCCCCCCCTTTCCAAGGGGGGGTTGGGGGGGTTCTCTCACCCGAAACGCGCTTCGCGCCGTCTGCTCCGTATAAAGATCCTTTGCCGTCACCGTCCACGTCCCTGGTTGCTCGTTGTGCGCGATCGGTAAGCGGAAGCGGGCGGCGCCATCCTCGACGATCACGCTTCGATCGAACCACCTTGCCGCATCGCCATTGGGCGCCGTCACGCGCACCTTGATCGCGTGGGTCCCCTGCGCGTCGGGAATGCGCAGGTCGATGTCGATCGCGTCGCGCTGTGAGACCGACTCTGCCGTGGCGCGAAGCTCCGGGGATTCAATCTTCTTCTCGCTCAGCACGAGCAGCGTGGCCCACCATGGGCGAACGCCCGTCGTGAAGCGCCTCGTCCGGCCCAGGTTCGTGCCGGTGCGCATCTCCGTGACGTGCATGGCGCGGGGCAGGTTCACCGTGACCTCGACGGGATCGTCCAGACCGTCGAACGGTAGCGGCGCGACCGGCGGGTACACATCCGGCCAGGTGTCCCGGTCCGGCCCGTGCAGCGCGACGACCTGGAGACCGTCGCCGGTGCGCCAGCGCATCGCCTCGATGTTCCGGTGCCGCCGGCCGGACGAATCGACCACGTCCAGCGGACGCGCCACGCCCGCAGCCTCGAACAGGGCCGAGATGAAGTCCGCCGCTTCGTGCGATTCATCGTGGAGCGCGGTGTTGGGGTACGACCAGATCGGGAAGTTCAGGAGGATCGCCCGTCCGGATCCCACATCGTTCACGATGCAGATCGGGTGCTCGCCGGCGCGGCCGAGCGCGCGTCCGCCGGCCGTCTGCACCGCCGGGTTGACGCGCATGTCCAGCGCCTCGATCGCGAAGTCCCGGGCACCGATCGTCGCCGCGATGCGCCCCGGTGCGACCAGGGATTCGACGTTCCCGGTGTGGCGCACGCCGAAGAGATCGTCGAGCACGCCGTCCTGGCGCGGCTTGCACCGCGCGCCGTACAGGCCGGGTCGCACATCCGCGATCACGGTCCCGCCCGCGGCGACGAACGCGCGAATGAATCGTTCCTGCTCGGGACCGATCGCCTCGCACTGCGAAAGGATGAGGACCCGGTAGGGGGACGGGTCGAACTGACCGCGCTCGATCTGCCGGTCGGTCACGTAGTCGAACTGCAGGCCGCAGGACCGGATGGTCCGGTGCCAGATCTTGTGACTGCGACGATGCGCGATGGCGCCCGGCGGGTTCCAGCCGCCATCTTCGTCCCGCGCCTTCGCAAGCCCGTAGCTGGGGCCGGCCTGCAGCTTGATCGCCTGGAAGGAGGTGAACGAATGCAGCATCAGCACGCCGTCATGCAGCATGCGCGTGTCCTCGTGAACGTTCAGCAGGGTGCCTAGACCGTCGAAGACGATTCGGGCCGACTCGGTCATGCGGCGGTAGCTGTCGGTCAGCCCCATCTGCTGGTTCAGGAGGTTGTCGATGCGCCACTTGCCGACGGTGTTGGCGCCGCGCATGAACGTCGGCCAGAAGTTGACCATGCCGATGAAGTTGCCGTGACGGTACGACCGCGGCGTGATGCATCGGATCACCTCGTTGGGCCAGCCGCCCTCGCGCCACGCGTAGGGCATCCAGTAGCCCATCTGCTCCACGATGGCGTCGATGTCCTGGTCGAGATCCTCGAAGGTGCCCTCGACGCCGCACACGGCCTCCGGGTCCGCGCGACGCGTCGCTTCGGTATACCGCCCCACATAGTTGGCGAAGTTCTGGAACTGGAAGGCGCGCCGGTCGAACCAGCGCGGATAGCTGATCTGCGCCTCGGTCCAGGTCGTCGATCCCTTTGGCGCCTCGACACTGGCGCCCTCGTTGTTCGCGATTGTCTTGCGCTGCGCGGCGCGTTGCGGCTCGCGCACCCACGAGACGGCCGTTTCGTCGATGACCGGCTGAATCTCCTCGAAGCCCGCGAACGCGGTTCCCCACGAGGCGTTGAGCGCCGCGATATCGCCGTGGTACTGACCGCGGAGCCAGTCCAGGTAGACCTTCCAGCAGGTCGGATGCAGGCAGCTGCCGCGCGTCGCCTGCTCGTCGCCCATGTCGTAGATCAGCACGCCGTGAGCGCGAAATCCCTGTTGCTGCCGGACGTAATCCTCGAGGCGCTTCGACACCGCTGGCTCATCGTTCCAGCATCCGTCTGCCTTGAGCGTGCCGTCGGGATTGCACTGGGGCACCTGCGGACCGGTGTCGGGCGGGCGATAGGTGCCGCTCGGGACCATCGGCGAGTAGTTGAGTCCCAGCCGCGACATGTACCACCACGCGACGTAGGTCGTCTCCATACGCGACGTGACGCCCGAATCGACGACGATGTACTCGGCGAGATCGAGATGCTGGTGCGCGTACAAGCGACCCCACAGGATGTAGTTCCACTGGTCGAGTCGGCTGCGCGGGATCGTGTACGGTTCGGTGTACCCGGCTGAAACCTCGCGGTCGCGCATCCACAGGGATGCCTTCACCGCCACGTAGCCGGGCGTGTCTTCACTGGTGGGCAGGGAAAACCGCATCTCGGTGCCGGACAGCGCGCGGTGCTGCTGCGCGACGACGCGGCTGTGGGCATCGACCGCCTGGACGCGAAGCTCGATCATGTGAGGATCGGATCCCCGAATCGTGACGGTTCCCTCGATCGGCGTGCCGGGTGTGCCCCATTCACGGTCGAGCTTGATGCTCGTGACCTGCTGCGGCGCCGTGACCGAAAACGGCTGCGTCGCCCAGGCCTCGATGCCGCGCCGGCTGCGCGCGATGACGTCGAAGCGGTAAGCGCCCGAGGGCAGCTTCGGAATCGCGAACCGATTGCCGTTCGGTTCCACGCGTACGGCGTCGGAGAACGACTGCGACGCGTTCCCAAGGTTGCGAATGCGCGTCTCGAGCGTGATGCCGTCGATCGGCGCGGCGGCGACGTGCGTCACGCGCACGTGGGATGTCGGCTCGCCCGTATCGACATGCTCGAACCGGTCAGCGGACATCGAGATTGCCAGCGTCGACTTCGGCTCGCGACGCGCGGTCCACAGCATCGCGCGTCCGAGGCGCTCGAAATGCTCGTCGCGCAGCAGTTCGATGCCCAGGATCTTCTGTTCGCTCGTGACCCTGTAGAGATTGAACCCCGCCTGGTGGGTGAACACGAGCACGCGACCTTCGCCGAGCATGTAAGTTTCGGCGGTGATGTCGGCGAGGAAGGCCGGCGGCGTATCGAGGGCCTTCATGCCCTCGGGCAGCCCGCTTTCAGGCTTGTTGACGATGAGCAGCCCCGCACCCGTTCGGACCTGCTCGATCAGGACGTACCTCGCCTCTTCGTCAAGCTGCTCGAGGCTGCTCGATTGAAGTACGAAGCAATCCGGTCGCGCACGCAGGAGCCTGACCAGGCGTTCGGCGCCGGCCTCGCCACCGTGCACTCCGTCGAGGGTGGTCAATACCGCCTCGGCCTCGACGTCGAAGCGCTGGATGATCTCGACGGGTCGGCGCAGGGGCAGCGCGTTGATGTTCGTGCCTATTTGTGTGATGAACAGCACACGCACCGGTCCGTGCGCGAGGGGCCTGGCCCATTTCGTGTGGGGCGTCTCGAACTGGGGCGTGAGATCGCACAGGGCTTCGATCTGCGCGGTGGTGAGTTCCTCTGCCTGCGCGCTGGTCAGGGAGGCGAGAAGCAGGAGGGCGATGGCGGGTGAAGAATACTTCATCGTGGTGGAGATGGTTAATGACCAATAGCTTGATTTCCGCTTCGGGTTCATTCGAGATTGGCATGTCGCCCAAACATCGTGTCAGAGGTCATGCCGTGCCGCTCCATGAGGAGCACGACGAGCGCGTCGAGGATCAGCAGCAGTCCCTGCTCGAACAGCGAACCCATCGGCTGGACGGACTGGATGCGCCCCTGGTGCCGTGCTTTCGGAGACGGTGCGGGAATGACCAGGACGAGGTCGGCGATTCGGGCGATCGGCGCCGATGCGTCGATCGTGACCAGGCCGATGGAGGCGTCAAGCGCCTTCGCCTTCTCCGCCATCATGCGCAGGCTGCCGGTGGAGCCGGAGCCCGACCCGATGAGCAGCAGGTCGCCGCGTTCGATACCGGGCGTCGTCGTCTCGCCGACGACGTGCACGTCGCGCCCCGTGTGCATGAGGCGCATCGAGAAGGCGCGCATCATGAAGCCCGAGCGTCCGGCACCGGCGACGAAGGTGCGCGGGCTGCGGTCAAGCGCGTCGACGAGGGCGGCGGCTCGATCGTTGTCGATGGTGTCCAGCACCTGGCGGTGCTCGTCGAGGATCTTCGCGGTGATGTCGCGTGCGGTGGAGGGCATGTCGCCTCGATCCGATCCGTGTCCATCCGTGCTCATCCGTGGTTCCTTCCCTCCGGGATCGCCATCAGCGCCCGGATCTCCTCGGCCGTTCCGCGCGGCTCCGCGCTGGTCGCGACAGCGCCGCCCACGACGGCGACGGCCGGTGCCAGCGCCGCGACGTACGGCATCTTGGCGGCATCGAGACCGCCCGCGACGGCGCAGCGCTCGGCGCCGACCACCGCGACGACTTCGGCAAGCTCGGCCAGCGGGTCGGCGCCGCTGGACTGGCGGTCGTAGGCGGTGTGCACGCAGACGAGGTCCACGCCCAGTTCGACAAGCTCGACGGCGCGGCGCGCGACATCGTGGATCGTAATCAGGTCCGCGAGCACGCGCCCGCTCCTGGCCCGGGCGGCAGAGACCACGCCGTGCACCGTCGCGTCGTCGGCGACGCCGAGGACGGTGACGAGGTCGGCGCCGGCGTCGAAGGCGATCAAGGCCTCGTGCTCACCGGCGTCGACGATCTTCGTGTCGGCGAGTAGGGTTCGACCCTCTGCGGTCATCGCGCGGATGGCGGCCATGCCGTCCTGCAGGATCATCGGCGTGCCGATCTCGAAGATGTCCACGAGATCGTCAAGCGCGTCGGCGAGGGCGCGTCCTTCGTCGATCGTGCAGAGGTCGAGGGCGATCTGGAGCTGCATGCGAGTTTCCAGGTGCTGGGCCGAACTTGGTTCTCGAATGTCCCTCCATCGTGAGCAGAACTATCATAGAGTTTCGGCGTTGGCCACCCCGACGCCTTCGCATCTTCGTACGCGCCTGCTCAAAGACGGCCACTGCGTCGCGCCGGCTCCCGCCGCTCTCCTTCGAAACAGCGTCGACCCCGGCACTTACCGGTTCCGGTCGTCAGCGCCGGATCAGCCTGACCGGTCCCGTGAGGAACCGCGCGCGGCGCGATGTGATGCTTCTGGAAGTACGCACCCATCCCGAGCCCGAATGCGGCGAGCCCGATCTCGATCGGCTCGTCCGTCGGGTTGTGGGCGCGCATCGCGACGGCGTGGTAGTGGCGAAGATCCTCCCGTGGCAGGGGGCCGATCGTGATCCCCGTGTGCTCTTCGCCGGATTCCTCCTGGCCGTGGAACTCGAGCGACGCCTGGAAGGTTTCGTCGTCGACCTCCGTGGGCGCGACCTCGACCGAAGCATGCGTGACGCCGCGCCCGATGAGGTGCAGGTCACACGGGTTCATCTCGATTTCAGCAGGCTCCGACCAGTCGTACAGCGTGTCCAGCTTCGATGCGTCGTGTAGATGGACACGCCGAAGAGGAGACGGCCGTCGCCCAGCTCGACGACGTTCCGCGACGAGGCCGGGAAGCGAGTGCCTTCCCACGTGTGGCCGGCCCAGAGCTCTTCGGCGATCACGATGGGCGTCACCGACCAGGTTCGTCCACCGTCGGTCGAGCGCATGAGCTGCGCGTGCGTGCGCCCGAGCTCGTTGCGCACGTCGCTGGCGGACGCGGTCGTGTTCGCGTAAAGCGTGCCGTCGGACGTCGTCGAGAGGAAGCACTCGCCGCCGATGACGTTCGGCACGCGCTCGGGCTCCGACCACGTGAAGCCGCCGTCGGTGGACCGGCTGATCACCATGTGATAATCGGGACGCCCGTCCTCGGTGTGATGACGGTCGTCGGCGGACACGATCAGCTCGTCGCCGGGCAGCCGCACGATGGTCGGTTTGTAGAGTCCGGGACTACCCACCGGCGCGCGGTACGCAGGCAGGTACCAGAGCGGCAGCGTGCGCGGGCTCAGCACGGAGATCGGCGGGTTGACGGGGTCTGCCATCATGGCGCGGTTCCCTGGCAACGGAGCAACGTCGCCATCATAGAGCGGAGCATGGCGGTGGATCGGCCGCGGGCGATCCGCCGATTCGGATCTCGGGTTGGAAACCTGTCCTGTTGAACTATCATGGGTTGGATGGCTGACGTGCTCACTCCAGCACAGATCGAGACGTTCCACGACCAGGGGTTCCTGGTCCTCGAGGGCACGTTCCCGGAATCGGCGCTCGATCGTGTCGGCGACGCGGTGCTTCGAAACGCGAAGCAGATCGTCACCCCCAACGGCCGGCGCTACCCGGACCGCGAGACCCAGTTCACGCTCATCGGCAGCGATGTGGCCGATCCGGACCTGGCGTTCATCGCCGAGCACGAGACCATCATCGGCGCCGCGGCGCAGCTGCTCGAGGCGCCGCCGGTGCTGTCCGCCTTCGTCACCTATCTAAAGACGCCCGGTGCGGCCGGCACCTCGACCGATTACCAGAACACGGGCGGCACCGCGCACTGTGACTACAAGACCTACCAGCACGCCGGCTCGTCGCTGCGCTGGCTCTTCGGCATCACGCCGCTGGCCGACCTGGACGAGCGGACCGGTCCGCTTATGGTTTCGCCCGGCTCGCACCGGCTCAGCCGGATCGAGGACGCCGGTCACGGTGTCCGCCGCGTCGCGCGCGCGAGCGCGCCGGACATCGCTCCGCTCGTGGACGCGAAGCTTCGGCGCGGCGACCTGCTGCTGATGCACGGCTTTACCTGGCACGAGGGAAGGCCCAACCGTTCCGATCACGACCGGCTCGGCCTCTACAACAAGTACCGCGCCGCGAACGCGCCGCCGGCCGCGGGACCAAACCTCTTCTCGAACGCGGCGCACGCGGCGTTCAGCCCGTCCGGCAGGTCCCTGCTGCCGCATCACGGCGACCGGCCGATCGGTCGCTGCCGCCTGCTCCTCGAGCACGACGGCAGACTCCTGCTGCTCCGCGCGGCGGGCGATGCGGGCTGGTCGCTGCCCGGTGGCCCCGTCATCAACGCGGACCGCACGCGCGGGTCCGACGAGGGCAACCTGATCGCATCCATCGAGGACGCCGCTGCCGACAACCTCGGCGTGGAAGTTCCGTGGGCGACCTACATTGGCGACTACGACGAGGACGACGCGATCTGCCGCGTCTACGCGCACGCGACATCGGACACGCCGACTCCCAACCCGTCCGGCGGGTCACGTGCCGAGTGGTTCACGTTCGATCAGGTGCGGCAGATGGACGGCGACCTCGCGTGCGGCTTCGAGCGCGACGCGCTCGATCGCTGGCTCGACAGGAGCATCGTCCGCGGCATCGGCCAGTCCAAGCGCCGGGCCGCACCGAACCGCGCCTGAGCACAGAGCGCCGGCGACGGTGCTCAGGAATCCGTGCCGAGGTCGTCCGTTGTGGCGCAGATCATCGGCTGCATCCGGCCATTGCGCCGGCCACGCGCCTGCACGTTCCTGAAGGCTCCTGAAGGCTCATGGCATCTGCGCCCCCGCCGCGACGCTCAGCGCCTGGCCGGTGAATGCGCGGGCCTTCAACGAGCAGAGGAACACGACACAGTCCGCGACCTCGCGCGGCTCGAGGACGCGCTTCTGCGGGATGTTCGAGAGAAAGACCCGCTCCACCACCTCGTCGCGACGGCATCCGTGGGCGGCCGCGAGATCGTCGAGTTGATCGTCGACCAGCGGCGTCTGCGTGATCCCAGGGCAGACGGCGTTGACGCGGATGTCGTGCTCGGCCAACTCCAGCGCGTTGGACCGCGTCAGGCCGACGATCCCGTGCTTTGCCGCCGTGTAGGCCGACTTGTGGGTCGCGCCTTGCCGACCCAGCGTGGACGAGATGTTCACGATGCTGCCGCCGCCGCGCCCGATCATGACGCGCACGGCCGCCTGGGTGCACAGAAACGTGCCGGTGAGCATCACGCCGATCAGGCGCTCCCACCGCTCCAGTGGATAATCCACGAGCGGCGCGACATGCTGAATCCCTGCGTTGTTGACGAGAATGTCGACGCCGCCAAGGACATCGACGGTCTGCTCGACCATGGCGACGACGCTCTGTTTCGTCGAGACATCCGCTTCGATCGCGAGCGCCCGCCCGCCTTTCTCCGTGATGCGTGCAGCGGTTGCTCCGGCGGCATCCCGGTCGACATCGGTGACGGCGATGGCGGCGCCTTCGGCGGCCAGGGCCATTCCGATGGCCTCGCCGAGGCCCCCGGCCCCTCCAGTCACGATCGCGGTGCGTCCCTCATGCTCCATCTGCTGCTCCATCTGCTGTGCCATCTGCTGCGCCATGGTCGCGCTCAGGCCGGCACCGCGGCGCCGTGCGGCCTGCCGCAGTCGAAACCGACGAGCGCCATGCAGTGGTTCCGCCGGCTGTCGGCAATGCTAGTGACGCCGCGGAATCGCCTCAAAGATCCATCGCGAATGCCTTCGGTCTGCCTCGGCACGGGTTGCCGAGGCAGACGTGGAGGCGTCGCGTCCGCGTCTCGGCGACGAGCACCGCCGTCGTGCCATAGTGCTCCGCGGGCAGGCGATGGGTGCAGATCGAGCGCGGATACCCGTCGTGATCGCGGTAGCAGTCGAAGATTGACGACGGCGTGGCGGTTCCTCTCTGTGAGCGGAGCAATTCGATCAGCCGCGCTCGTCGCTGCCGGGATCGGTAGGCCTCGATCGACGTCTCGTTCTCGCCGCCGCGCAGCGCCTCGCAGAGGTAGTGGTTGGTGTGGACGATCATGCCGTCCTCCGGATCGATGCGTACGCAGTTGGCGCCGTTCACTTCGAGACACGCAGCCCGGCCCTGCCCGTCGCAGAGCAGATAGTTGTTCGCCGCCGAAAGCCCGTGCGCCGAGAACAGGCTCGCGGCTTCGTCCACGCTGCTCGTCTCCCACGTCAGTCGCTTGGCCAGCATCACCGGCATGCCCGTGAAGGTCGTGCCGTCGTAGATCTGGTTGGCACCAAGGAACATCCCCGTCCCGCTCAGACCGAATACGGCGAGCATGCCGGGATAGGTCAATTGCAGCACGGCCGGCCGGTCGGCGGGACGCATCAGCACTACGACGTAGTGTTCGTCCTGCGGGCCCGGTCCGTCCTTGCTCTGGCCTGCCAGCGCGCCGTGGCCGGTAAATTGCGGCGCAAGTGCGAAGCCCGTGCATCCGTCGCTGCCGGCTGACGTCGCGCGGGCACGTGCTTCGTCGCCGCTGTTGATCCGGATCACGTCCTCAAACGACACGTCCGCGCCATCGGCGTAACCGCGCATCTCGTCGAGCAGATGCGGCGCCATCCGACCGCACCAGTCCTGGAGGATGCCCGCTCCCTCCGTCGCGGCCGCGCCGCCCCAGTCCGCGGACTGAGCGCGCTTGAACGCGACGAATGCCTGCATTCGCTCCCTGAACGCGCTGCCGATCGCCACGCCGATCTTGTAGCTGCTGCCGGAGACTTCCAGGAACGGAATGTTCATGGGTCGGTGCACTGCTTGTGAAGCGCGGGTTCGGGCCGCGGTCTCGTCACGAGACCTCGCGCCGGTGGGTCTGGTGGAAAGACGGCACCGGCGTCTTCAGAAGCTGCTCCACGTGCGGCTTCGTCCCCAGGTAGATGCCCCGATCCAGCAGCCGGCGCTGCAGTTTCCGCACATCCACGTCGCGGACCTGGACGTCGTCGTCGGCCGCGATGGCGGCGGCGGTGCCCGCGGATTGCCCCATGTTGATCACCACGGTGCGCTCGCGGAGGTTCGGCGGCTTGCGATGGGCGCTCACGCCGGCCGCGAGCATGTTCTGCACCCGTTGGGGCAGCAGTTGCCGGTAAGGGATGTCGGTCGGCTGATCATCGCGGCAGCGACCGTCCACGATTGTCGCGACGACGTCGTCGAATCGGCGAGCGGCGAACAGGTCATCTTCGTTGATGATCCGTTCCGCTTCGATCGCGCGGCCGCCCCGAGTTCCGATGTAGGGAGACAGGTACATCAGGTGGGCGTTGTCGTAGCCGGGCAGGTACTTTCGGAAGAACCTGAGCGTGTCCATCATGTAGTTGCGCGCGTCGCGCTCGACGATCGTCATGTGGCCGGCGTCGAGGGTGTCGATCTTGCCGTCCATGTCGGCCCGACCCCAGTACATGCCCTGCTCGTCGGGCATTCTCGCATCGGGATCGGGGAACGCCGCCGCGATGATGCCGATGTCACCGATCCTGCCGACGGCGCGATATCCATCTTCCTCCCACGCGCGGCGAACCAGGTCCGCGTACGGCCGCATTCGATTGATGTGCGCGCCCAGCCGCCACCAGATGTAGCCGGCGTCGGGAACAAGCACCTCGTCGATCCACCGGTTGAACTCGTCGGGAACCTCCCTGCGGTCCCCGGCGAACTCCTGCCAGCGTGCGCGGTCGCCGCCGCCGAACCCGAACGTGATGTTCATGCTCGGCTGCCAGTTGCCGTCCACCAGCGGCGCGCCGGCTCGTCGCGCGACGTTGGCGGACGCCGTGGCGTCGATGACGGTCTTCGCCCGAATGGCGCCGCGCCCCGACACGTTCTCCACCATGAGGCCGGTGACGTTCTGCCCGTCCTCGAGGATCACGTCCGCGGCAAACGTGTCGAGCATCAGTTCGACGCCGGCCTCGTGAGCCATCTTGGCGCAGACCCAGGCCACGCGGTTCGCCTGGTCGCCGAGGGTCTGCCGGACACCGAGATGCTCGTCGGACTCGATGATCCGCGCCATCCACTCGCCGGCGATCCCGCAGCGGCGGATCGCGTCCATCGTCTCGGCGTCCACTTCGTCGACCGTGGTCCGGCTGCTGAGGTGGTGCGTGTCGCGGAAGCGTTCGAAGTTCAGATCCTTGAGCGAAAAGGCGCCGGCGTTCCATCCACCGGTGCCCATGCATCCGCCCAGCGTGCCGAACTTCTCGACCAGCACCGTCCGGGCGCCTTCCCGCGCCGCCGCGACGGCCGCCGCGAACCCGGCGGCACCGCCGCCGGCGACGACGACATCCGCGTCGGCAAGGATCGGTGTGTGGCGGGCCGGTTCGAGAATATGAGTCATGGCGAGCGCTCCGGTTGGTTCTCTGCTGGAAAAACCTCTGGCTCGTGACACGGCTTATTGACGAGAATCGTCCGAAAAAAGAAGAGATTGACCAGCGCGATGAAGTCCTGAGGCGCTGTCGCCACTGCCATCCGGTTTCGGAGGCAATTGTATCGTCTGCGTATTGCCTCAATGGTTCCTGAAGTTCGTGTGACCGGGCCAGGACAACGCCATTCGCTTGACCCTGGCCGCGAGAACTGATACGAATCGACCCTGACGGTGACGAAATGACTGCCAGCCTGGAAGAGAACACCATGAAACAAAGGCGGATGTCCGCGCGAGTTTCTGCTCCTGGAACGCGCGCGTGTCGGCTGCTGACCGTGGCCGCGCTGACCGGCACCCTCTGCTCCGCGGCCTGCGGACAGCCGCTGCCCGCCTTCCCCACCGCGGAGGGATTCGGCGCCGTCGCTTCAGGCGGCCGCGGCGGCGCGGTCTACCATGTGACGAACCTCGACGACGGCGGTCCCGGCTCGCTGCGTCACGGCATCGGCACCGCCGTCGGCCCGACCACGATCGTTTTCGAGGTCGGCGGCTCGATCGAGCTCAACGCGCCGCTCACCATCAACCGGAGTGACCTCACCATCGCGGGCCAGACGGCGCCCGGGGGGATCGCGATCACCGGACACGAGACGAGAATCGAGAGCGCGAGCGACGTGATTATTCGTTACATGAGCATGCGCACAGGAGACAGGAACATCGGCCCGGGCGCCGGTGACAGCCTGCGCATCGTCAACGCGGATCGGATCATCGTCGATCACGTGTCCACCGCCTGGGGACTGGACGAGACGCTTTCCGTCACGCGTTCGAACAACATCACCGTTCAGCACTCGATCATCGCCGAGACGCTCAACCCCGCGAATCACGCGTTTGGGTCGCTGGTGCGCGGCAATATCGACGCGGCGAACCAAGGGGGATACACCTTTCATCACAACCTCTGGATCCACAACGACCGGCGCAATCCCGCGCTGGGCTCGTACCAGGAAGAGGACAAGGATGCCGACCTCGAGATCGAGCTCGTCAACAACGTGATCGTGAACTGGGGGACCCGGTCGATTCATACCGTCGAAAGCCGCGACCCGCTGCGCATCAACCTCATCAACAACATGTTCATTGCCGGTCCGAGCACGAGCAGCGGGACCGTCAACGAAGTCTTGCGCGCGGAGATCTTCCAGCAGGGCGTCAACGTCTACGAATCGGGAAACCTCATCGACAGCGACCAGGACGCCGCGCACGATCCGGAGGCAGTGACCCGATCCATGTTTCGCGAGAGCCTGTTTGCCGACATCAGCTTCGTGGGTGAGCCGTTCACCCTGTCGGACATCGAGGACGAGGATACGGCAATCGCCTACGACCGCGTGCTTCAGAGTGCCGGCGCGTCGCTGCACCGCGATGCCGTGGACGAGAGACTCATCCAGGACGTCGTGGACCGTACGGGTGCCATCATCGTGTCCCAGGACGAGGTGGGGGGATACCCCGTGATCGTCGGCGGCGTCGCGCCAGTCGATACCGACCGTGACGGGATGCCCGATGGCTGGGAGACATCGCTGGGACTCGATCCGGACGACGCCGCCGACGGACCCGGCATCGCCTTCAACGGGTACACGAACCTCGAGAACTACCTCAACACGCTCTCGGGCGACCTTTCGATTCCGGAGCCGGCGACGCTTGCGCTCCTTGCGTGGGGTGCGATCGCGCCGCTCCTTCGGCGCCGGTGAACCCCGACCACGGAATCTCCGCCTTCGCCTCGGCGCTTCGGAAGACTTCCCTGCCGTCGATCAGGACGATGTCGGGCGGGCACCTCGACGCCCGTGGTCATTGAATGCGGGCGCGCCTCGCTATCCTCACCGATCCCTGGACAGGCCATCGAGCAGCGATGTCAGACCCTCGACCACGCGCCCGGCCGAGCCTTTCGCCGGCGGCAGGCGAAGTCCTTCGAACTCGAGAATGCGCCAGAAGAAATCCGTCTCGAAGCCGCCGCGGTCGATTTCGTCGTCGGTGCCGATGTAGCCGAACAGGCCGTTCGTGTCGCCGCAGATCAGGGTGTGCGCGAAAGGTGAGCGCTCGCGGACGCGGCGACCGGTGATCGTGAAGTTTTCCCCGGGCGAGAGCGCGGCGCCGACGTCGCCGATGCGCACGGCGCCGATCGGCACGTCGAGCGTCCGTCTCGGCTCGATACCCTTTTCGATCATGCGCAGCGCTTCGAGGAAATAGTCGATCGTGAGCTGCGCGGTCGCGGCGCGCTCCGCGGCCGTAAACAGCCCGGGATCGGGAAGATTGAATCCGCAGCACCAGGTCGCCTGCGGGTCGGCGTCCAGATCGTCGATGAACGCCTGCCGTCGCGCGATCTCGACCTCACACTCCTCGCGAGACGGCATCGCCTGGCACGTGATCTCGATGGTGTCAAAGCTGGTCTGAAACGGCTCGGCCCGCACGGGCGTGAGTCGTGACACCGCCTCGGCCGCCGCCTTGCCGAGACGGTCGCCGAGACGCCGCGCCTGCGCGGGCGTCCCGAACATGTGGCGCGGATGCACGTCGCCGCAGAATCCCTGTACGAACATCGCCGGGGCGCCTGCGATCGCGGCTTCGACATGGGTGCGCGCCGTGCCGACCCAGTCGGGCGAGCAGTAATGGCACATGATCAAGACGGCGGGATGACATCCGTGATTGAAGATGGCGCCCATCGGATGGCCGTCGAGATCGTCGAAGCGCACGACGCCGATCGTCGGGTCGTAGTACTTGCCGCCCTGGAGCCCCTCGGCGTAGCTGCGGCTGAACTTGCATCCGCCGGAAGGCATCGGGAATCGACTGTTGTACCCAATCGAGTCGCAGAAGCCGCGTCCGGCGCTGATGCGCACCGACCTCAGCGTGCTCATGGCCTCCCGGGCGCTCTCTACGTATGAGCTCATCAGCCGGCGACGCTGCGCTTCGATGAAGTCCGGATCCGCGATGACGCGCTCGTTGATGTGGCTGCCGCACATCACCGACCCTGGAATCGCGCCCGTCGAGTGCGCCTGGCTCGTGGACCAGATGATCTGCTCGAGCGGCACGTTCAGCGCGTCAGCGACCTCCTGTCTCAGCGACTGCGTGAACGGCAGCGGCTCGCCGCAGAGGTCCGATCCGAACCAGATCGCGCGGTGATCGTCCTGCTCGAGGACCAGGCATCGTGCCACGAGACGCGGACACTCGGGATCCAGCACCGTGACCAGCGGCGTCGTGCCCCACGCGCCGAATTCAGGATGAATCTCCGGCGTGATGTCGAAACCGACCATCGCGGCCTTCACGTTCACGGCGCTCATTGTTCCGTGACTCCGTGCACGCTCAGCACGATCTCGCGCGTGTGCGGCCGGGATCGGTGCTCCCAGAGAAAGACGCCCTGCCATGTGCCCAGGCTCAGGCGGCCGCGGTCGAACGGAATGATCTCGGCGGAACGCGTCAGCGCCATCTTGATGTGCGATGGCATGTCGTCCGGCCCTTCGAGCGTGTGGACGAAGTATGGTTCGTCCTCCGGAACGAGCCGATCCATGTACGCCTCGAGATCCTGCCGCGCGGAAGGATCGGCGTTCTCCATCAGCACCAGCGAGCAGCTGGTGTGCCGGCAGAAGACGGTGACGGTGCCGCGCGCGAGCCCGGATTCACGAAGCACCGCGTTGACCGCATCGGTGATCTCGACGGTGCCCTTGCCCGTGGTGCGCACGGTGAGGGTTTCGTGGACGACCTGGAATCCGTCGCTCGGCATCTCGCGAGTATAGAGGACGCCATGCCGGCGCGGCCGAGATATCGGATGTCGCTCACCGGCGACAGGCGACCAGCGTCCGCGGATTCAGATTCCGGAACGCCGCGCCGCAGGCGTCGAAGTTCTCCTCCGTCATGCCCATGCAGCCGTATTCCTCGACGTAGCCGATGAAACCGCCGGCGTCGGTCCCCAGCAGTCCGTACATACGTTGCGCCTCCGCATGGATCTCCCGGGGCGTGCCCTGGATCGAGACCGTCTGGTAGCTGATCGGCATCATGAAGCACTGCCTGCCGCGAAGCCGCCGCCCGATCGTCTCGAGATCCACCACGTTCGGTTGCGAGATGTTGAGCACGTCGACGCCAATCTCGTGGAAATCCTCGGCGATCTCGGTCAGGTTGCCGCAGCAGTGGTACCACGTGTCCAGCCCGAGCTTATGCGCGCGATCGAACTGTCGACGGAAACGCGGCTTGAACACGGCGCGCCACATCGAGGGCGAGACCATCAGGCCGCTCTGCGTGCCCCAGTCATCGGCGAAATGGATGCCGTCGAAGCCGTGCCGGGCAGCCAGGTCCATCTGCCGGCATTCGAAATCGAGAATCAGGTCAAACAGGCTCGTGAACCGGTCCGGTTCGAGCAGCAGGTCTTCCATCGCGTTCTCGAAGCCGCGCAGCAGCGTGTAGACCGTGAAGCCGCTCAGGTCGAGGCTGGCCAGTCGATAGCGATCGCCGCATCGCTCCATGAACGATGGCACCGAAGCCATTCGCTCCTCCTCGCGCAACGGCGGCGGACTGATCTGCGACGCATCAGGCAACTCGCTCCAGTACGGCGTGACCGGGTGGCCCATCGTGCCGTCGCCGAGCGACTCCAGGCGGTATCCCCATTCGTTCGTCGACCACGCCCACAACCCGTTGGCGGCATCCTGCGCGCCCGGGTGGCCCAGGGCGAGGTGATACATCATCACGTCGCCTTCGCATTCGTCCCGATTGAAGAAGATGACAGGCACCCGGCCGGGGCGCTGAAAGGAAATGGCACGATCGACGATCGCCCGTCTTGTCGTCATGGCCGAGCACTCGTTCGATGCGGTGGCTCGACTCTATCATAGCGCGCCGGGGCCGATGGATGAAGCGCGTCCGGCGGGGTCGGCGCTCATTGTGGAGGTATTGCCTCGATCGCCTCCATCGCCGCCTTCTTCTTCTGCTTGAACCCCCTCCACGGCAGGACGCCAAGTCTTGCGAAGATCGCGAGCACGATGACGAGCAGACCGGCGCCGTAGGCGAAGACCCACCAGCCCGGGGGCGTCCATGCGCGCAGCAGCACGTGAAGGAGCACTGCGGCGACGACCGCGAGGACAAGGTGACGCACGGGGACGATGTTGCGCCGGAACAGTCGGATGGCCCAGAGGGTCATGGCGACCGCGCCGAGCCCGGTGGCGACGAGCACACCCGTCGCGGCGCCCTGCGCACCGTAGGACTGCGCGCCCAGGTAGACCGTTGCCACGACGAATCCCAGAAGGCACACCAGGGCCAGGGCGACTCGTCCGGCACGCTCGGTGGCGGCGATGAGCATGGACGCCACGCCGATGAACGTCATCGCCGCCGCCGCCGGGGCGAGGGTGGTCAGGAACGGCGCGGCATCGGAGAAGTGCCGGTCCGCGGCGGCTTCCGAGCCTCCGTAGACGACGGCGAGCGATTCGGGCGCGGTACCGGTCGCAAGGGCTACCGACGGAAGAAGCAGCACCATCAGCATGCCCATGCCGTCGCGCGCCAGGTCGACCGCCCTGTCCCTGGCCCCTTCCTCCCTGGACCCATCCCGGTAGACGCGCGCCACCGCGGGGAAGAGCGCCTCGCCGAACGCGATGAACACGAAATACAGAACCCGTGCGAGCGTGCTGCCCGCCACGTAGCCGCCGGCCTCCAGCCCGTCGACGGCGACCGACTTCGCGGCCCACAGATCGACCGTCAGCATCGCCGACATGGCCATGGCGTGGACCGCCATGGGCATCCCGAATCGAAACATCGCGCCGGTGGAGGGCGCTGCACCGGGATCCTGCTCCGCGCCTGCGGATCGGATGGGCCGGAGCGAGGCGAGCAGCGCGGCCACCGAGGCCACGCCCGACGCGATCACGTAACCCCAGACGCCCGCTTCAATGGTTCCGAGCACCGAGAGCATTGCGATCACCGCGATGACCTTCACGGTGCTGTAGGTGATCCACACCGACGCCTGGCGCAGGAAGCGGTGCAGGCCGTTCAGTGTCTGCACGAAGACGGCGAACCCTGCGAACGCGACGAAATCGATCGCCGAAATCCGCAGCGGTCGGATCAGCGCCGGCGCGTCCCAGGCGCGCTCGCCGATGACTCCCGCCAGCACC